>JAFYTG010000004.1 GCA_017558945.1 Clostridia bacterium | reverse complement strand
ATACCCTCAGCAAAGCTTCCGCCCATTACTGCAAAAGCAACAAGCGTCCGTCCGTTATTGTCCTCAAAGCGCTTTAAATAATCCTCTTTATCTTTTGCAGTCATTCCCTGCTTTTCGTAAAGCACGTCCACGTCGGTATATCTGTTTGCAAATGAGCCGGCAACCGCCGACATATACGAATACGACGGAAGGAACACCATATAATTACCCGTTTTCTGAACGGCGGACGTATATATAATCTGCACAATTTCGTTAAGCGTAGCCTCTCGCTCGGAATATCTTGTACTGAGAGAGTATGCAACAACCTTGAAATTCTCTTTGGAAAACGGTGACGGAAGATTAACGTATGCGTCACGCTTACCGGCTCCGAGCATATGACGGTAATACTCCTCCGGAGCAAGAGTTGCGGAAAAGAATACTCCGTTGCCCATCTTTTTCACAACCCGTCTTACTGCATTGCCGGTACTTACAAGAGCAATACGCACATTGCCCTTCTCATCAAAGAATACGATATAGCTATCGTTAAGCTCCTCTGATATCGCAACAAATCGCTTAACGCTGTTAAACGCTTTTTGAACCGACTCGGCATCAAGTGTCGAGCCTTCGTTAAAATAACCGTTAAAGCTCTGCTCTCCCACAAGCGTTTGAAATGCCTCAAAGAAAGCATTTGTTTCAATCAAAACATTATCCACACTATTCCTGTCAAGAGGCTCAGCTTGAAAAAGGTCATCAGAGCGCAAGACATCCATAGCCTTTATAAGACGCTTGCTCGCATTATAAAAGTCTGCATTTTTGCCGTTGAAATATTCTCCCACCTCTTCAAGCTTATCAACAAATAGGGTTGCCGAATGCATTTCCTTTATGCGCTCGGGAAGATTGTGAGCCTCGTCAACAAGAAGGACATCCCGTCCCTTTGTGCCAAATAAGTCAAGCCTCGCAACTGACGGATCAAATATATAATTATAATCGCATATAACGATATCTGCAAAATGCGCATAGTGCTTTGCAAGCTCAAACGGACATATGCTATATTCCGCAGCATAAGACTTTAAAAGCTCATAGGTAATATAGTTCTCGGATGAAACCAGATTATACAAGGCTTCCTTAAGTCTGTCGGAATGTCCATTAAGTCTTGCGCAGGCTTTTCTGTTGCATTTTCCCGACGGGCAAAGCTTATTCCTCGAAACGAGAGAGAGCACTCGTATACGACTTCCCGCAGCCTCCATACGATGACACGCTTCAATAACGACGTTATGTAAAGAGTTCTTCGAGGTCAGATAGAATATACGGTCCTCATTTCCGTCTGCAAGAGACTTGAGTGCGGGATATAAAACGGCTGATGTTTTTCCGATACCGGTCGGAGCATTGATAAACACGGGACGGTGCTCTGCAATCGCAGAAGAAACCTCCTTGATTATAGTATCCTGTCCGTCACGAACGGTATCATAAGGGAAACGAAGACTTGACAGCTGTTCATTCCTCAAGGCCTCTTGACTGTCATAAAGCTTCGTCCACTTAGCCCACTCGGAAAGAAGAGAAAGAAAATGAGTTTCAAGCTCGTCTTTGGCGAAGGTTAGCGGAACGTATCTTTTCTCGAGGCTTTCAGGATGAACGCAAATAAGCCTTATATTAACTCTTTCGAGATTTCTTGCACGGGTTAAAAGATAGGCTGAGCATTTAGTCTGACAAAGCCACTCATCCCAATATTTTGCAGTAATATATTTCAACGGAAGCTTTACGGATTTTACGACATCAACGGTAAATTCACCGTCTCGCCTTATTACGCCTCCTATAATTCCCGAAACATTGACGATAAGTCCATCGCACTTGAAAGTACCTTTTATATTTATATCGGTAAAATACGAATCGGCATACTCCTGCTTTTCCTCGGAGTATGCTATTCTTTCTGCAGTATCGTTAATATCAACAAGAATGAAGTCAGCCGTTGAGGTTGGCGCAAAGGTACTGTTTGAAAAGCTTGCAAGCTGTTTCATCGTAAGCTCTCCGCCTTCGGAAATTCTTTTTAAAAACATTATAGTTCTCCGTAATTTTTCACAAAATATTCAAGAGTGCCGAGTGCAAGGTTTGCATAAAGCCCTCTGCCTCTGTCAAATGGCACCTTAAACTCACACGGGTCAAATTCACGGTCGAGGAAATTAACTCTTCTTTTGAGACAAACCATCGCAGATTCCTCGCCTATACTTGAAAAGGTAACACTGTCACGCTCTCTCATTCCGCAGGACACTGCACTGTTAACGCGCATTGAAGCAATGACGTCAAAATACCGCGATGACGGACAAAGGCAGGTATTAACTCGCCTTTGACGAAATCTGTCAAGATTGGCACCTCCGTCAACTATCAGCACGTCAACCGTTGCCTCCTCGTTATCTCTGCACTCCGTAAAACCGGGACAGCTATCAACAAAGGAGGATTTGTACATATCCTTATTATCAGCAAAGAAAATATTCATAAACAGCCCCCTATCTTATTTTATCCGATAAAGGGCTGTTCATACAGTTATTGTATCATATTAAGTATTTTTTTCCATACCTCGTCCTTGCCCTCTTTTTTTAGTGCAGAAAAAGGAACGACGGGTACGTTTTGAAGCAGAGGCTCGGTTGCAAGCTTCATCATAGCCTTGTTTCGATCAGTCTTGTTAAGCTTATCAGCCTTTGTGGCTACAACAAAAAATGGTATACCTGCATCACTCATCCATTCAAGCATCATATAGTCGTCGTCAGTAATACCAACCTTTAGGTCGATAAGCTGGACGATACAGGTAACGTCCTCACCCGTAACGTAAGAGTCAACGAGCTGAGACCACTGCTTTTTTTCATTCTCACTTCGCTTTGCATAGCCGTATCCCGGAAGGTCAACAAGATACAAGCTCTTGTCCACCTTGTAGTAATTAATAGTAATGGTTTTACCCGGCTCAGAGCTAACTCGAGCAAGCTTTTTCCTGTTTAAGAGAGTATTGATAAGCGAGCTTTTTCCAACGTTTGATCGTCCCGAAAACGCAAACTGAGGAAGACCGTCGTGAATAAGCTGTGACACGTTTCCCGCGGTCAGAACAAGCTCGGTATTATTAACGTTCATATTTACTCCTTATCTGTCAAGAGCAATTCTCAACACGTCCTGAATACTTGAAGCGCCGATGATATTTACGCTGTCACGAACAACCTCATCAACGTCCTCAAGGTCATTGAGATTATCAAGAGGTACTATGATAGTCTTGATACCCGCTGAATACGCCGCCATAGTTTTTTCTCTGAGACCGCCTATCGCAAGCACTCTTCCCTTCAAGGTTATTTCTCCCGTCATTGCAACGTCCTGCTTTACGGGTATACCCGTTAGCTCGGAAACAAGCGCAGTAGTTATGGTAACACCCGCACTCGGTCCGTCCTTTGGAACTGCACCCTCGGGAGCGTGAATGTGAATATCACGGTTCTTGTGAAAATCGCGGTTTTCAATCTCAAGCTCATCGGTAAGACGACGGCAAAGGGAAACTGCAACCTTAACGGATTCCGTCATAACCTCACCGAGGTATCCAGTTATATCAAGCTTTCCGCTTCCCTCAACAGTGGAAGCCTCAATTTTAAGAAGCTCTCCGCCGACCTCGGTCCAGGCAAGACCGTTCACGATACCCACCTGAGATTCCTTATCAAGCTTTTCGGGTTTAACCTTATGTCTGCCGATAAGCTCAACGAGGTCGCCCTTTTGAAGAACAAATTTCTTTTTGCCCTCTGTAACTATAAGCTTGGCAATTCTGCGACAAACGTGAGCTATCTCGCGTTCAAGACTTCTAACACCCGATTCCTTGGTATAGCACTCGATAAGCTCCTTGATAGCGCTGTCACGGAAGGTAAGGTCTGCCTTGGTTATTCCGTGGCGTTTAAGCTGCTTGGGAATCAAGTGTCTCTTAGCAATTGCAAGCTTTTCGTTCATCGTATATCCGGGAATTGAAATAATCTCCATACGGTCAAGAAGAGGCCTTGGAATCGTATCGGTTGTATTTGCAGTCGCGATGAAAACGCAATCGGAAAGGTCCACGGGAATTTCAACGAAGTGGTCACGGAATGCGTGATTCTGTTCGGAGTCAAGCACCTCGAGAAGCGCCGCAGAGGGATCCGACCTTGAATCATTGGTAAGCTTGTCTACCTCATCAAGAAGGAATAAAGGATTCATGCTTCCGGACTGTGTAAGCGCAGATACTATTCTTCCTGGCATCGAGCCGATGTAAGTCTTTCTGTGACCTCTGACATCAGCCTCATCTCTTACGCCTCCGAGAGATGCACGAACATAATTTCTTCCCATAGAGGCTGCAATAGAACGGGCGATTGATGTTTTGCCTACGCCGGGAGGTCCGACAAGACAGAGAATCTGTCCTTTGAGATCGGGAGATAACTGTTTTACAGCAAGGTATTCAAGAATACGCTCCTTGACCTTTTCAAGTCCGTAATGATCGCGTTCGAGTATCTTTGACGCCTTTTCGACGTTTATCTTATCCTTTGTATAAGAACCCCAGGGAATATCAAGACAAGTTTCGAGATAATTTCGGATAACTGTAGCCTCGGCTGAGCCAAAGGGCATTCTTGACATTTTGGAATATTCCTTAACGAACTTCTCTTTGATTTCAGCGGGAAGCTTGGCTTTGTTGATTCTGACCCAAAGCTCATCCTCGTCATCCTCATCCTCACCAAGTTCGGATTTGATTACGCGAAGCTGTTCACGAAGAAAAACGTCACGCTGATTACCGGAAAGCTTTTCGTGTACCTTACGGGTGATATCCCTCTCGGTCTGGAATATTTCTCTTTCGTCGTGGAAGGCTATATCAAGCTGCTCAACACGCTTCGCAACGTCATAAACTGAAAGTATTCTTATTTTGTCACTAAAGGAGTAAAGGAGATTTGCCGCAAGAAAATCGCAAAGCACGGAGGCATCGTCAATAGTGTTGACAATCTCGGCAAAATCGCCGGTAAGCCGTGCAAAATAGCCCTTATTCTCCTCAAAGAGACGGCGGAGAAATTCAACGAGATTTTCGTTGCGATACGAGTCCTCCTCATAAAGCATACGCGTAGCAACCTCGCAGGTGGGCTCCTCTGCTTCAAGATCGTAGCTTGTAAGCTCAGAACGGCAAATGCCCTCCGCAACAACCTTATAAACCTCAGAATCTGAGTTTTTGATAATTTGCTTTATATCACAAAGCACACCAACGTCATTAACCTTATCGTCGTTTCCTACGCCCTCACTAAAAGCAAGGAAAACGGTTTTATCCTCTCGCTTAAGCTTTTTCAAAAGCTTAGCGGTGTTCTCGTCGTCTACCTCAAAAGCAGTAGGTATTCCGGGAAACACAACAAGACCGTGCAGTATGATTATAGGATAAGTGCTTTTTTTGATTTTTTCAATAATTTTCGCCATACGTGTCCTCTTGAAAAAAATAGATAAATTTACCTGTAATAAAAAAATAGTTTTGAATAACAATAATAACGAAACCGAAAGGGTTTCTAAATCACAAATCAGTTGTTTTAAGCAACACAAGGAGAATTGTATTATGGCTAATAAATCACTCGTTCCCGAAGCAAAGGAAGCTCTTAACAGATTTAAGATGGAAGCAGCATCTGACGTTGGTGTAACTCTTAAGCAGGGCTACAACGGCGACCTTACCTCCAAGCAGGCAGGTAGCATCGGTGGTCAGATGGTTAAGAAGATGGTAGAGAGCTACGAGAACTCCATTAAGACCCGATAACTGAAATTCCCTCTGTGAAAAATATGCCGTCGATGATAATCGGCGGCATTTTTCGTTTCATTAATATGTCCTACCTCACCGATGAGCTCAGACGATTTTTTGTCACGACAAACGCAGATGCGGGATATAGCCATAATTGGTTTTCTCTAAACAATGAGCAGAACAGTCACCATTACAACCAATATACCTTTTCATTTTAATACATTTCACACAAGATGTCAAGCCACAGTTTATATCAAAAAAAGATATTTTTTCAATCGAGCTTGGTTTGATTTGCGTCCATATCAATTTCGTTGAATATTCCGCCGCTTGAGGGTATCTTCGTCTTTTTATAACGAGAGAGCGGAGGTGTTGCCATTTTATCAACGGGTGTTGCGCTTATAACCTCATCCTGAGGCTTGATTGTCAATACCTGAACGCCCTGAGATGAACGGGTCGCCTTTAAGGGTATGAGAGATGTGTTGACGGTCAATGCACGTCCGAGCTTTGAACGAATGAACACATCCTTTTCCTCACCCTTTTCAAGAGTGAACATAGATGCAACCTGCTGTTTTTCACAATATGCCGCCGTGAGCTTTTTGCGGTTTGTCTTGGTAGCAAAGGAATCCATCGGAATGATTACGCACTTTCCGTTTGTAAATGATATGAATATCCTTGCATCAAACGCTTGGGTAAAGGTGAAAAATATAGTCTTCTCTCCGTTGTCAAACCCAAGCTTTGCAGATACGAAGTCACCGAATGCGGAAGCCTTAACGCTTTCAAATTGCGAAAGCTTTGCCTTGTAAGCCTGAGCCTTATCGGTAAAGAATATAAGCTCATTCTTACTTGACAGCTCACCCTCAAAGAGAATGCTGTCACCCTCCTTGAGCTTCTGCTCGTCGTTACCGCGTATCGACTGAAGAGAAATCCTCTTGAAATAGCCATCCTTGGTAAATACGCAATATGCGGTAAACTCCTCTTCCTCCTCTTCCTCGTCCTCAACGAGAACCGGCTCTTGATAGAGTATATCGGTCTTTCTGGGCTTACCGTATTTTTTCTTAATATCCTCAAGCTGAGAAATAATCTTTTTATTAAGCTTTCTCGGATTCATAAGGAGACTTTCAAGCTCCTCGATTTCCTTCTGAAGCTCTTCAATTTGTTTGGTCTTCTTGAGAATATATTCCTTATTGATGTTACGAAGCTTGATATCGGCAACGTATTCAGCCTGAATTTCGTCGATATTAAAGCCGTCACAGAGGTTAGGAATAACGTCTGCATCGTTTTCGGTATTGCGGATTATTGCGATTGCACGGTCAATGTCAAGAAGAATCTTTTCAAGACCCTGAAGAAGATGCATCAAGTCGTTCTTCTGTCCGAGCTCAAAATAAAGCTGACGCTTGAGGCACTCGGTACGGTATGCGTGCCATTCAAGAATGAGGTCGCGTACTCCGAGCTGCATAGGCGTTCCCGAAATAAGAACGTTGAAGTTACAAGAGAAATCATCCTCGAGAGTGGTAAGCTTAAAGAGCTTTGCCATAAGCTTATCGGGGTCCGTACCCTTCTTGACGTCAATTGCAATCTTAAGTCCCTTGAGGTCAATCTCGTCACGAACGTCGGAAATTTCTTTAACCTTACCCGCCTTAACAAGCTCTGCAAGTCGGTCTATTATAGTTTCGGCATTGGTGGTATACGGAATTTCGTACACCTCTATTGTATGCGTGGATTTATCAAATCTGTACTTTGAGCGAATGCGTACGCTTCCCTTTCCGTAGCGGTAGATAGAGTCCATCTGCGCTTCGTTGTAAAGAATGGTACCGCCCGTAGAGAAGTCGGGACCCTGAAGCGTCCGGGTGATATCAAAATCGGGATCGCGAATAAGCTCGCAGGCAGTATCGCATATTTCAGCCAAGTTAAAGGAGCAAATATTACTTGCCATACCAACCGCAATACCCATATTGGGTGTAACGAGAATATTCGGGAAGGTTACGGGCAAAAGCTTAGGCTCCTTCGTCGTGCTGTCGTAGTTATCAACGAAATCAACAGCATCCTTGTCAATTCCCGAAAAGAGCTCCTGACAAAACTGCTCAAGCTTGACCTCAGTATATCGGGATGCCGCAAACGCCATCTTTGAATACTGCTTACCAAAGCTTCCCTTAGAATCAACAAAGGGGTGCAGAAGCGCTTCGTTACCTCTCGTAAGACGCACCATCGTTTCATAAATCGCAGCGTCACCGTGAGGGTTGAGCTTCATCGTCTCACCCACGACGTTTGCGGATTTACGACGCTCGGTATTAGCGCTCATAAGACCCATCTTGTACATAGTGTAAAGAAGCTTACGGTGAGAGGGCTTAAAGCCGTCGATTTCGGGAATTGCTCTTGAAATAATAACACTCATCGAATAGGGCATATAATTGGTTTCAAGAGTTTCGGTAATATTCTGCTCACGCACCTCTGCAAGTACGATAGGCTTTTCTTCTTTTACTGTCTTTTTTCTTGCCATTTATTACCTCACATCAAACGTCTGCCAGATCAACGTATTTATATCCGTTTTCGGAAATAAAACGCTTTCTGCCTGCAAGATCATCACCAAGCAGGACGTTGAACATATCATAAGTTTTCTGCTCGTCCTCGGGCATAATGCGGATAAGACGGCGAGTCTCGGGATTCATAGTGGTCTTCCACATCATTTCGGGCTCATTTTCACCAAGACCCTTCGAGCGCTGAACGGTACACTTGCGGTCACCAATCTCAGCAAGTATCTTGGCTTTTTCCTTTTCGTCGTACGCAAAGAATATTTCATCCTTGCAACGAATCTCATAAAGCGGAGACTCGGCAATATAAATCTTACCCATACGGATAAGCGTGGGAAGAAGTCTGTATATCATAGTGAGGATAAGCGTTCTTATCTGAAAGCCGTCCTCGTCGGCATCGGTACAGATTACTATCTTATTCCACTTAAGGTTATTTACGTCAAAGTCAACGAGCTGTTTGTTTGAACGACTCTTAATTTCAACTCCGCAACCAATTACCTTGAGCAAATCGACAATAATATCACTCTTGAATATCTTATCGTAGCCCGCCTTAAGACAGTTAAGCGTTTTACCTCTGACGGGGATAACCGCTTGAAATTCAGCATCTCTTCCCGTCTTGACGGAAGCAAGAGCCGAATCACCCTCAACTATATAAAGCTCACGCTTTTCGACATCACGGCTACGGCAATTAACGAACTTTTCAACGCGATTGGAAATGTCGACCGCGCCCGTAAGCTTCTTCTTGATATTGAGTCTTTCCTTCTCCGCACTCTCACGGCTTCTCTTATTGATAAGCACCTGAGCGGCGATTCTGTCGGCATCGGCAGGATTTTCGGTAAAGTAAATCTCAAGCTGTTCCTCAAAGAAGGAGGTCATAGCCTCTGCAATAAACGTGTTTGTAATAGCCTTCTTGGTCTGGTTAGCATAAGAGGTTCTTGTTGAAACCGAATTAACGATAAAGATAAGACAATCCTCTATATCCTGGAACCCTATCTTACCCGTCTCGCTCTGATTATACTTATTGTTATTCTTAAGATACTTGTCTATCGCGCGTACGAATGCGGTGCGGGTAGCCTTATCAGGAGAACCTCCGTGCTCCAAAAAGCTTGAGTTGTGATAGTACTCAATCTTCGGATTACGGGTTGAGAAGCACATAACGCTCTGAATACGAAGCTTATAATCCTTCTGGTCCTCTCTGTCACGTCCCATCCTCTCACACTGCCACATCACAGGGAGCGTAATGGTCTTACCCTTTATCTCGTCGGAATCCTCATCTTCAACGGGAACGTCCTCGTTGTCCTGACCTATTCCTGCAATCTCGTTGATATAATCTACTATACCGTTTTTATAGTAGGAGGAAAACTTATGGTGCTCTCCGTCAGGCGTCTCATAATCAAGATTTATGGTAACGCCTGCGTTAACGGCAGACTGCTGAACAATAACTGCGGTAAAAAATTCCATGGGCATCTGAATATCAGTAAACACCTCGAGGTCGGGCTTCCAGGTTATAACGGTGCCCGTTCGACGCTTGGTCCATTCCTCTCTTACAAGCTCGCCCTGTGGCTCTCCCTTTTTAAAGGAAATGGAAAACTTTTTACCTGGAGTATACGATGTGACCGTCATAAATTCGGAGGCACACTGAGTTGATGCCGCTCCGAGACCGTTGGTACCGAGAGAGTATTCATACGCCGAGCCGTCACCGTCGTTATCATATTTACCGCCCGCATAAAGCTCGCAGAATACAAGGTCCCAGTTATAGCGCTGTTCCTTCTCATTCCAATCAAGAGGAACACCTCGTCCAAAATCCTCAACAGTCAAAACCATATCCTTGGTAACGGTAACGTTGACCTCATTTCCGTAGCCCTCTCGAGCCTCGTCAAGTGAGTTGGACAGTATTTCAAAAAACGAATGCTGACAGCCCTCAAGACCGTCCGAGCCGAAAATGACCGCAGGACGCTTTCTTACTCGGTCTGCGCCCTTGAGCATCGATATGCTTTGTTCCGTATACTTTGAATCTTTTTTCGCCATTCAATTCACCTATATATCAATAAAAATTAGTGTCCAATTTATTATAACACAAAATAATGACAATTTCAACAAAAATTTGCAAAAACAGTACAATATCTTGATTTTCGTTCTAAATGTGTATCAGTTTTGCAAATTTTAAACGTATATTTAAATTAAAATTCTTTCAAGATACCCCTCTCGAACACCGCTTTCCGAAACATAAATATCATCGGGAGATATGTACTTTAATATTTCAAAATATGCGACGGCACCTGCAGTTATAGTCTTCACTCTTTTAGGGATAAGTTTTTCTGCAAGCGCGCGTGTTATATCGTCGGTTATCATTTTCGTGTAAAGCATATCAAAATCCGACACCTTGAGTATTTCCTTTTTTCTCGGCTTTATAGCATATGCAAGCTTTGATACCGCCCTTGCCGTGCCTCCGATAAGAAAAACGGGACATCCTATTCCCTTGACAAAACGGCATACGGACATCTGCTCGGCGACGTATGCTGAAATAAGCTCCGCCTCGCTCTCCGTGGGCGGATACTGTCCTACGAAGCCATTGGTTAACGAAAGGCTTCCAAACGGGAGACTTCTGATAATGGGCTCCTGACCATTGACGAAGTATACAACCTCTGTCGAGCCACCGCCCATATCTATCATGACCCCTTCGGAAACGCCCTCACAAACCTCGTCGGACAAAAGTCCTTTCAGGCTGCACAGCGCTTCCTCCTCGCCGGATATTACGTCAATGCGGATTCCGTAGCTTGAATAAACGACGTTCTGTATATCATCTATATTCTCAACGTCTCTCAGTGAAGCGGTCGCAAAGGCAAAAAGCTGCTCTGACTCCTTCTCCTCGGAAAAGGCGATAAGTCTGCCGAGTGCCGAAACAAGCGCCTCTATTCCCTGCTCGGACAAATATCGGCGACCCGATTTAATTTCAACGTAGCCAATAAGTCCCGTAGGCTCTCCGAGATAGGCAACGGTTTCCCAATGCTTACCCTTTTTTTCAAAAATGCTGACCTTAATTGTATTTGAACCGATATCAAGACATGAGCACTTCATTTTTATCTCCTTTTTTGGAAACTTTAGTTTTCTTCCGCATATTATGTTATGAGGTGTATTGTTATGTTATCTTTACTTTTATCCGCATTCTTTTCAAAATTCCCGTTTTTAATGCTTAAGGTCTCTCCGAACACATCCTTCCCTCCTCCGCTTTCTGCGGACGAAGAAAGAGAATGCTTTGCCAGAATGAGAGATGGCGACGAAAAGGCACGCGAGCGGCTAATCAATTGCAATCTGCGACTCGTTGCACACATCGTAAAAAAGTATTACACAAATTCAAGAGATCAGGAGGACCTGATATCCATCGGAACGATAGGTCTTATCAAGGCTATTGATTCATATAACGTGAACAACGGAACAAGATTCGCAACCTACGCAGGAAAATGCTTACAAAACGAAATACTTATGTATTTTCGCTCTCAAAAAAAGACGGCTTGTGAAAGCTCGATAAACGATACGATTGAGCTTGACCGCGACGGAAATCCTCTGACCTATATCGACGTCATAAGCGTTGAGGATAACATCATTGACGAAATAGATTTAAAAAGCAAGCGTGAAATGATAGCGTGGGCTGTAAAGCACAAGCTTACGGCAAGAGAGAGAAAAATCATCAACCTTCGTTACGGTCTTGACAACGCTCCTCCGATAACTCAAAGAGAGGTAGCGCAAAGGCTTGGAATTTCACGCTCCTATGTTTCTCGAATCGAAAAATCCGCACTTGAAAAAATCAAGGAATATCTTATGATGCCAAAAAACTATATCTGAGCATAAAATTTCTCACGTGAGGAATACTGTAAAAAAAGACAAAGAGGTTAAATAATGAACGAAAGCATTGAATTGTTAAACGCGCTTTACCGTCAATCCGCCAAGGAAAGCCGTACGCTCGGAGTACTGCTGTCAAGCGTTGAAAATCAATCACTCAGACGGGATATACTCTGTCAGATATGCGACTGTGACGGGGTAAATCGTGAAGCAGGCGAGGAAATAACGGCATTCGGTGAAAAGCCGAAAAATCTGCCGTTGAAGGACAGAGTGTCAATCATCGGAGCAAATATGAGCGTCAACGGGAACAACTCCTGTGAGAATGTTGCGAGAATTATATCAAATGCGTCCTCGAGCGGAGCAAGAGAGCTTACACATATTATGAACAACTGTATAAACTCCGCCCCGAGAATATACTCACTTGCAAGAAGGTACGTTGCCAACGCGGAAAAAAGCACTGAAAGAATGAAGCCTTATCTTTAAAGCAACGGCAGGAATAAATCCTGCCGTTAAATTATTTTACAGTAGTGGGCGCAATAAGGCTGTATTCCTCGGAATACCCTACGTCAATTTCTTCAATTCGTTTTTCAATCATATCCGCATACTTGCGATTGTATATGATGTCACGAAGCACCTCGGTGTCCTCTTTCTCGACGGGAAGTCTCTTTATGATATAATATCCGTCACCCGTCAGTATCGGCTCGGAAATCTCACCTATTTCAAGCTCGCGGACTGCATTCTCGTAATTTTCATGCTTTTCGCCGTCTGTGAAATAACAGCCGTAATTTTCCATAGCGGTATCGTTGGAATACTTACCGATAATCTCATCGAAATTCTCGGCATTCTGAGCCTCTTCAAGCACGGTTGCAATATGCTTTTCATATTCAGCATCCGTCATTGTAGTATTGGGGTATATGAGAATATGACGGGTATGATAATAATACTCGTCTGCGTAATCATAAACCTCACCGTCGCTCATTGCCATTTCGCCGTTTTCCGCAAAATAATGGTCAAAAAGCTTGTCATAAAGCTGATATCCCTCAAGCACGTAAGCGTAAAGCGCCTCTGTTAAGTGGAAGCTCTTAAGACCTTCCTTGAACTCTGCTCTTGACATCTCACCTCTGTATTCGGCAATGGTATCGTAAACCGCATCAATATCCGATTCAACACCCGCCTCCTTACAAAGACTTCGAATGGAATATAATTCTATAAGCGACTCTTCAACGGTATTGAGCAACACGGGAATGTACTCGGGATAATCCTCCCACACCTCCTCGTTACCGCCGTCGTAGTCAAGCTTGGTATTGAGATAATGATATCTGTACTCCTGAAAAGTTACAGGTGCTGAGCCGATGGTCATAACGTACTCGGGACGAAGCTTTGCCTCTCCGTCAAGGATATATCCATCACTTCCGAAATCTGACTCATCCACAGTATTATTACAGGATATAAGCGTTGAAAAAACGAATACTACAGCAAGCAGGAGCAATAAAGCCTTTAAAGTTTTTTTCATAATTGCCTCTTAAAATTTAATTGTTTAGTATATAATACCACAAACGAATAAAATAATCAAGTGCAGAAAAGGTGCCGTTTTTAACATTTTCGTTAATATCGGCACTTTATTTTCGGCAATATTAACGGATTTGTAGAAAATTCAAAAATCTGTTGATTTTCCATTTTTTGAGAATTATAATTTTAACATCAAAGAAACGAGAGGTCAGCGCCGTGTATAAGCTTACTGTTAAACTTGAAAAATTTCATTTTTGCTACGGTATTAAATCGAAAAGCAAACGCTTTGACCGTTTGTCACGTGACAGATATGCCGTTCAACGCTTGTGCGACCTGTGTAACGGACTAAAGCTTGACGAGGTACATATAGAGGACGTTATCGAGGATTTTCTGACTGATTCGTCGAACGTTAAAGAATTTTCAAGCAAACGCTGACACAAAAGACGGACAACCGCAGTTGTCCGTCTTTTATGATTATATTTTGTTTATAGCATCAATAAGAATTGTACGAAGCATCTGTGGGTCACAGTTACCCTTGAGCTCCTTCATACACTTACCGTAGATTGACATAAGAGCCTTTTCCTTACCGCCCTTATAATCGGCAACTGCCTTGGGATCGTTAGCGATAGCCTCCGCAACCACCTTCTCTACAAGTCCGGTATCATTCGAAACGATATATCCGTTTGCCTCACAGTATTTAAGAGGATCAATGGTAAGATCGTCAAACATATCGGAAAGCACCTTCTTGGCGTTTGCACGACCAACCTTACCATCAGATACGAGAAGGATAAGCTCACCGAGTGCATGAGCGTTAATCTTAAGCATATCGTAGGTAATCATTCTCTTGTTAAGGATACTCATAATCTCGGAAATTATCCAGTTAGCCGCATCCTTAGCGCTCTTACATACCGAATAAGCCTCCTCGAAGCACTCGCAAAGAGCAATGCTCTTCGTAATCTGGTCTGCATCGTATTCGCTCAGACCGTACTCGTTGATATATCTGTCACGCTTTACCTCGGGGAATTCGGGAAGAGAATCCTGAATGGAATCAAACCACTCGTCGTCAATTACAACGGGCATTACGTTAGGGTCAGGGAAATAGCGGTAATCACCTGCTGTTTCCTTTGTTCTCATCGCATAGCTCTTACCCTTGATATCGTCCCATCGTCTCGTTTCCTGAACAAGCACCTCTGTTCCGTTTTCGATAGCGTCAATGTGACGTGCCGTTTCATACTCAATTGCACGCTTGATAGCCTCAATCGAGTTCATATTCTTCATCTCGGTACGTACACCGTACTTGTCGCTTCCCTCAGGACGTACCGAAAGGTTTACGTCACATCGCATCGTGCCGTGTGCCATTTCGCACTCGGCAACCTTAGCAAAACGGAGAAGATTCTTGAGTCTGTCAAGATACACCTCAACCTCTTCAGCGCTTGAAAGGTCAGGCTGGCTTACAATCTCAATAAGCGGAACGCTTGTACGGTTGAAGTCAACGTGAGTTGTATCCTCGCGGATATCGTGAACGAGCTTACCTGCATCCTCCTCCATATGAATCTGCTTGATACGGACGTTCTTCTTACCCTTGGAGGTCTCAATTTCAACGAGACCGTTTACTGCAACGGGTGCAAACCACTGAGTAGTCTGATAAGCGGCAGGAAGGTCGGGATAGTAATAGCTCTTTTTATCAAAGGTGGTAACTCGGTTGATATGACAGTTGAGCATCATACCTGCCTTCATACCAAAGTCAACAACTCTCTTGTTGACAACGGGAAGCATACCGGGCATACCGCAGCAAGCGGGACAAACGTGTTCGTTGGGCTCACTTCCGTAGGAATGTGCCGAACAAGAGCAAAATATTTTAGACTCGGTGGCAAGCTCTACGTGTACCTCGAGACCGATGACTGTTTCATATTTCATAATTACTTGCCCTCCTTTTCGCAAAGCTCGGCAGCTTCAAGAAGCATCATATCGGAAAACGCTTTGCCGATAAGCTGTATACCGCCCACTGCAACCGCAGGGAGACCGGTGATTGAAGCGGGTGCGGTGTAGAAGTTTTCTGTAAACGCCGCATCCTTGTTACTCTGAAGGTAATCCTCGCCATAGGAAAGTGTCGAGCAAGCGGGCATAAGCGCTGCATCAAACTCGCCAAAAATCTTAGCAAAAGCCTCTGATATAACTCGACGGATACGAAGAGCCTTATCATATACCTTCATATAATTTTCCGTGGAAAGATTATCCGAGCCAAAGAGAATAGTTTTCTTGAGAAGCTCACCGAAGGCTTCGGTACGGCTGTTGGTGTAAAGCTCATCGATACCGCTGAAGCTTTCAGCACGGTGACCGTACTTTACGCCGTCGTAACGGGAAACGTTATTACAAAGCTCGGAAGACATAAGAATGTTCCAAGCTATATTTGAAAGGCAAATTACCTCGTCGTCAAGCTCACAAACCTCAACGCCGTTCTTTTCAAGAGTCGCCTTGAAGGAAGAAAGCTTTTCAGAGATTTCGCCATCAATGCCCTGAGTCATAGACTTAAGAAACGCAACACGTCTTACGCCTGAAGTGTATTCATAGGGCTCAGGTAGGCTTGTTCCATCCTTATCATCATGGCCTGCGATAACTCCAAGCACCTCACGGCATACCGAAGCATTCCTTGACATTACGCTGACGCACTCGCCCGAGCAAGCAACGGGCACGGTGCCGTAACGGGAAACAGTTCCGTATGTGGGCTTAACAGCACAAAGATCGTTCTGCGCAGCGGCACGGATAACCGTACCGTTTACCTCAAGGTTTACGGTGGCAACAGCCTCGTCTGCCTTAAGAATCTCTGCGGAAGCATTGCAAAGCTTACCGTCCTTAACGATAGCGCCGTTGCAGGAAGTCTCTCCTAAAAGGTCGAATGAAAATTCTCCGACGTCTGCCTTACCTACAATATCGTATCCGTTAGCCTTAAGACGCGTTATAGCCTCCGCTTCAAATAGGCTCATATAGCCATCAAGCATTTTAGAACCCGCAGAGGTGGGCATATCAACCGTCAAAAGCATATCGTCAACAACGATTGCCTTATCCGATTTTTTATCAAGCTTAGAAGAATATATTTTCATTTTGCCACCTCCATTATTCTACGACACGGGGTACGCACCAATAACCCTCATCGGTTTCGGGTGCTCCCTGCTGAAGTGCCTCGCGTGAAAACTTCTGGACAGCAACGTCCTCACGCACTACCGTCATAATTGGCATTACGTGAACCATTCTTTCAACGCTTGAGGTGTCAATTTTGTCAAGAGCCAAGCGTTCCTTTTCTCTTGACCCAAAGAATGCAAAAGCATCTGCTTTTTCTGTTTCTGTGAGCTTGAGCTGGTTCAACAGTTCAAGTCGTCTGAATGTATCCTTATCCATATAAATCAAGCTCCTTTGCAAATGGATTTAGTCTCTAACCTTAATGTGAACCTCACGAAGCTGTAATTCAGTGACCTCACCGGGTGCACCCATCATAAGATCCTGTGCATTTCCGTTGAGCGGGAATGCGATAACGTCACGAATGGTCTCCTCCTCGGCAATGAGCATTATCATTCTGTCAACGCCAGGAGCCATACCTGCGTGAGGAGGTGCTCCGTAAGCAAATGCATTATACAACGCGCCGAACTTAGCCTTCAGAGTTTCCTCTCCGTAGCCTGCAATCTCAAATGCCTTTCTCATAACGTCGGGGTTATGGTTTCTAACAGCGCCGGAGGAAAGCTCAACGCCGTTACATACAATGTCATACTGATATGCAAATATTTCAAGGGGATCCTTGTTGAGAAGTGCGTCCATACCGCCTTGAGGCATAGAGAAGGGATTATGAGTAAAGTCTATCTTACCCGTCTCCTCGTTAAGCTCGTACATGGGGAAATCAACGATGAAGCAGAACTCAAACGAATCGTTCTTGATAAGAGCAAGCTCGTTTGCAATCCAGGTTCTCATTTCACCCGAAAGCTTATTGATAACCGAAGCGCTGTCACTGATAAAGAAGAGGGACTCGCCTTCCTTGATTCCTACAAGTTCGGTAAGCTCTGCCTTCTGCTCTTCCGTGAGGAACTTGGCAATGGGGCCCTTGTACTCGCCGTCCTCAAGAGTGATATATCCGATACCGAACTTCATACCGATGCTTCTGGAATATGCGTCGATTGCCTTCTCAAACGCCTTCTTACCGTCACCGTCGCCATCCTTCTTAACAAGGTAATTTGCAACGATACCGCGAACGAGCTTATTCTTAAAGGGAACGGTTCTGCCGTTGATGGTGAGGAACTCGTTCTTTGCAAAGAAGTCTGTAAGATCCTGAATGATGAGGGGATTACGAAGGTCGGGCTTATCGGTACCGTACTTAAGCATAGACTCCGCAAAGGTTATACGGCGGAAGGGAGGCTTGGATACGATCTTGTTCGAAAACTTTGTGAAGGTGTTGTATACAACGGTTTCAGCAACCGAGAAAACGTCCTCCTGAGTTGCGAAAGCCATTTCAAAGTCGAGCTGATAGAACTCTCCGGGAGATCTGTCCTGACGTGCATCTTCATCACGGAAGCAGGGCGCAATCTGGAAGTAGCGATCGAAGCCCGAGGTCATAAGAAGCTGCTTGAACTGCTGAGGAGCCTGGGGAAGCGCATAGAACTTACCCTTATGCTTACGGCTGGGAACGAGATAGTCACGAGCGCCCTCGGGAGAGGATGCTGTGAGAATAGGAGTCTGAATTTCAAGAAATCCGAGTTCCTCCATCTGTGCTCTCAAATAGCTGAGAATCTTGGAGCGAAGCACGATGTTATCGTGAATCTTGCGATTTCTAAGGTCAAGGTATCTGTACTTAAGTCTTACCTCTTCTCTGGTCTGTGTAGAAGCGTCAATCTCAAAGGGAAGATTGAGCTGACAGGGACCGAGTACCTCAATTCTTTCGCAACGAACCTCAATTTGTCCCGTTGCGAGCTTGGGGTTAACGGTTTCCTCGTCTCTCTTGGTTACGTTGCCCTCAATGAGCACAACTGTTTCCTTGGAAATACCTGCAAGCATACTGTCGTCGGAAAATACAACCTGAGTTACACCGTAATGGTCACGAAGGTCAACAAAAAGCACTCCGCCGTGGTCACGAATCGTTTCGACCCATCCTGCGATAGTAACTCTCTGACCGATATGCTCAAGGTTCAGCTCATTACAAGTATGTGTTCTTAACATAATAATGTCCTCCGATATATAATATATTCTTTTAACAAAATTTTATCTGCGAAAAACAAAAAATGCCCTTCGCCCCAAAGCATGGGACGAAAGGCAAGCTTCCGCGATACCACCCAAATTGACCGTCATTGACAGTCCACTCAACTGCATCCTTACGGGATGAACGTGCGGTTCTAATCACCGTTACGGCTTTCTTCCGCAGGCTACGAAGTGTTTTTCTCACAAGGCTTGCACCGTATTTCCACCGACAACGGCTCTCTTTTGCAAGTGGGATGTGATACTCTCTTCATCATCGCCAATCAATAATTACAGTAAATTTTAACATATTTCTTTTTTGTTGTCAAGTATTTTTTATCAGATAAATTCTCCGTTTATCTCATTCTTCATATATCGAACGAGCATTTCGCCATCATATCCGCAGGCAATTCCTACAAGAAGCTTGACGTAAGCCATCTCAGAGGTAATACCGTTTAAGGCAATTGCGCCGTGTCTCAGCGCCTTTCCTGTGCTTTCATAGTCGTACGCCTCACTATCACATGGGTGAATGAAAAACGGTATACTCTCGCTCCTGCATCGGTCGATAAGCGACAGAGCAGAATAACGCTCGGACTCCGTGTCAACCGCAAGAGTGCTTGAATGATAAGTGCCGTGAAGCACAGCCCTGACTCCGTCAAGAGAAAAGCGATTATAGTCTATTCCGAAGTACTCGGAGACTTTTAAAACCGACGGCGTAAGCCCTCCGCACTTATAAAGCGGCATATCACCTCTGGGTGACGCTACACCCACGAAATCCTCAAGACGCTTCATATCATAGCTGTAAAATTCCCAAGAATTATTTGTACATTGAAGCAGATGTGAGGCAAGGTGAACGTATATTCCGTCACCGTTTCTGTAAACGGCGTATACGTTAGGCACCACTCCTTTTGCAATAAGCTCTACGGCGGTCTTGAAATTTTCGTTTCCGTTAGCCTCCTCCATATAGATTGGGAGCTGACTTGAAACGAGAAAGACGGGAACATCGGTGCCCGACATCAAGAGTGACAAGAGTGCGGACGTATACGCAAGCGTATCCGTGCCGTGCAATATTATTACTCCGTCATATTCGTCATACTTATATTTTTTCATATTCGTCACAAGAGTATTCCAGCTTGTAACGGTCATATTTTCACTGAGTATATTCAAGGGAGATTTTACGTCGAATTGAACGTCATCACGGTATACTGAATCACCGTTTTTGAAATTGTTTACAATGTACGCCTCTGCCCTCTCGGTGTCGGCGGCTCTTTCTCCCCTCTCATTTTCAAAGGAGCAAATAGTTCCGCCCGTCATAATCAGTAATATTTTCACGCTAATCTCCCGTTATTTCAAGGTATACTTTTCCATATATCCGATTCCGTCCTCGCCCTTCACGTAACGAAGCACGAAATCAAATTTATCAACCTCGGTACACATATAGAAATCGTTCTCGGGAAATACGTCGTTTTGTGCTTTATCAAAGAATTTAGCGCCCGAGGTTACCTTAAGATTTTCAATACCTGCCTCCAAATCAATTTCCGTACCGAGAAGCATACTTTTGATATACTCGGCACAAAGGGTATCCTCCTCGGTCTCAGCTTTAGCCTCAAGCCCCATACATACAAGCGATACGTCCTTGGCACCGCTTCTCTTTATATATTCAGCAATTGCCTTTGCCGTGACAAGTGAGCCGCCTATAATTTCATCAGCACCCGTAGCGTTGGCAATTCCCTGAGTGCCTGCCGAGGTGGTATGTATAACCGTCTTACCCTCAACGTTGATTTTTGAAAGCTCCCAAGGGGAATTTCCCGTATCAAAGCCCTCGCATATTTTTCCTCCGCGCTCACCTGCGAGAATCATATCGGGACTTTCTTCCTTCATCTTGTAGGCAAGGTCACAATCTCCGAGCGGTATTATTTTTTTCGCTCCACGAGCCATCATATACGCCTCCATAGAGAAAGCTCTGAAAACGTCTATAACAACGGTAAGTCCCTTTGCCTTTTTAGCTCCGTCAAGTAACTGTAATATCTGAATGTTCATTTTCTGCTCCTTAGATTATTATGCGCAATTAATTATATCACAAGACAAATTAATTTTCAACAAAAAAGTGAAAATCTTCCCAAACTTTGCCTTGAGTACTAAAGGACGGTTTTAAATGATTAAAAGCATCGGAAGAAAGTCCATTTCCGATGTTTAATTTATACAACCTAAAGTTGTAAAATCCACTCCTAAATAAACTTTGCAGTTCTTGAAATAGTCACAGAAATTTGCTACAATATAGTCAAGATAAGCGCTTATCAATCTAAACAAAGGTAGGTTGAATATATGGAAATTAACTTGAAAGAAAAATTACGCTCATTGAGACAGCAGAAAAACATTACCCAAGAAGCCCTCGCCAACCATCTTGGAATTACACCTCAATCCGTTGGAAAGTGGGAACGAGGTGAAGGCTTTCCGGATATTACTTTACTACCAAAAATCGCGTTTTATTTTGATGTTACTGTTGATGAATTGCTTTGTGTAGATCAAGCAAGAGTAGAAGAAGCAATTACTAAATATAAACGACAAGCCGCAATCTATCAAAACAACGGAGAGAATGAAAAAAATCTCGAATTATGGGAGAAGGCTTACACCGAATTTCCGAATAATTGTTATGTAATAGAACAATTGATGTTTGCGATTAATCGGAAGGCTCAATACCCTTGTCCAAAGGAGGAAGCCAAACGCATTATTGCCCTTGGAGAAGAGCTTTTGGAAAGATCAAAGGATTCAATGCAAAGAGAGCATGCCGTTCAATATTTATGTTATACTTATGATGGCATCGACAACGAAAAAGCTTTATATTACGCCAATATGGGCGGAAGTATCCATGCAACGAGAGAAGGATTAAAATCCACAATTCTTCAAGGTGAAGAAGGAGTCGTAGCTTGCCAAAGTTATATTGAAGCTTTAATTCACAGTGCAGCAATGAGTGCAGTGAGTATGACCTCAAAAATAAAGATTTCTCCACAGGAAGCTATTGAGGCATATACTTTCGCCATTGATATACTAAAACGTTTATTTTCCGATGACAATGTCGGATTTTATTCACATGATCTTTCACTTTATTATCTTTTCATTGCACTTCAATATGCAGAATTGAATGATAAGAATAACACCTTAATAAACCTTGAAGAAAGTTGCAGATATGCTATTATTGAAGCTAATTTAAAGGATATGGATTACACTGCTCCAATGACAAACCGTTTGAAACACAAGAATCAGAATACGTCTAAAAACTATAAGGGTAATGATTGCAATCTTAGATTAAAAGCACTCGAAGATAAGAGATTTGATTTT
>JAFYTG010000068.1 GCA_017558945.1 Clostridia bacterium | reverse complement strand
TCGGCAGCCTTTATGTCCTCCGACCCCGAAGCAGCTTCTATGTATTCTCAGATGGGTGAGGTAGAGTCAGCCGCGGCTTTTGATAATTATCTTCTTACCGCAGAGCCCTCCGCACTCCTCTACCTTTACGATACCTATATTTCCTCGGGCACTTATGAGGATAATCTCAAGGCGTTTGGCGTTATCTCGAAGGAAGCACCATCTTCAATTAGCATCTACGCGGACAGCTTTGAGGATAAGGATATGATTGCCGATTGCATCGAAGCGTATAACGAGACGGCTTCCGAAAACGACGAGATAGCCTATACCGATTACGTCGGACTGTTGATGTCATCGGTTACGACCATCATTGATGTCATATCCTACGTTCTTATCGCGTTCGTTTCGGTATCTCTTGTGGTTTCTTCGATAATGATTGGAATTATCACCTACATTTCCGTGCTTGAGCGTACCAAGGAGATTGGTATCCTCCGTGCAATTGGCGCCTCCAAGAAGAACGTTTCTCAGGTGTTCAACGCAGAAACCTTTATCGTCGGACTTTGCTCGGGCATTATCGGAATAGGCATTACGGTGCTTCTTATCCTTCCCATAAACGCAATTATCCACACTCTTTCGGGCATTTCCACAATCAACGCAATTCTTCCTTGGAAGGGAGCAATATTCCTTGTTGTGCTTTCGATGATACTCACCGTTATAAGCGGCTTGATACCCTCACGCAAGGCGGCAAAGAAAGACCCCGTTGCAGCCCTTCGCTCAGAATAAAAAATCAGGAGACGGTTAAACCGTCTCCTTTTTTACCTTTAGTCTGTTGTCGTCAATTACAAGCGTTATGAGTCCTGCATTTTCAAGGTAGGTAAGATAGGAACGAAGCGTTGCCATGCAGAGTGCGTTTTGCTCGAAGGTCATAGTGAGCGAAAGCACCTCGAAGATTTTTGCAAGAAGCTCCTCGACGCTTATAAGCTCGGAGCAAAGTGATAATATCATATCGCAGTTTTTAAGAATTGCTTGTCTGTTGACCTCGATAAGCCCCGAGAGTCCGTTTGGCGCTTCTGCGTGAGACAGCACGAAGCGTTCTCCTTCGATCCCTTCAAGTCTGTCAAGAGTTTCAAGCTGAGCCTTGATATCCCACATAAAGCCGAGTGAGTATTTTTCAAGCGTTTCGGGGCTTGACAGAGCGTCACCGAGATAGACAGTGCCGTCGGGCATTTTGTAGCCCACCATATCAAACGAGTGACCTGGCAGGTCGATTATTTCGATTCCGTCAAGGGACAGCTCCTCGGCATTTGAAGGTGTTGCAAGCATAAACTTGTGTCTTAACGCCTCGGGCGGAAAGCCTCCGTAAACGTAGGTTGGTTCAAGTATTGGAAACTGTGTAAAGGCACGCTCGATTCCTCGGGCAAACACACGGCATCCCGTCCTCTCCTGAAGAAAGGCGCATCCGCCGATATGGTCGGCGTGAGAATGAGTGACGAGTATCGCCTTTAAATTAAGACCCATTGTATCAAGCGCTTTGAGTATCTTCTTTGCGGCATCCTTGTTGTTGCCCGAGTCAATTAGATAAGCATCGCTTCCAACGGTATACAGACCGATTTTGGACGGCATTGAAAAGTAGTGACAGCTGTCGGTGAGGGTTATAAGCTCGTACATTATTCATCCTCCGTTTCAAAGGGAGTAAGTGCCATTGAAAGTGCGTTGACATCCAGCGTCTCAAACGCTCTTGCAATATCAAAATATCCTACCTGCCTTGCAAGTGAGTCACGGGATAGCCCGTCGGAGTATTCGATTCTGCTGGTCATAAAATCTTGAGCTGACGGAATAAACAGCACCGAGTATTCATCTCCGCAAACGATGGCAAAGGATTGAAAACGGCTGTCAAGAAGCCTTGCAAATTCAGCGATGCGTGAATCGGTGCCTTCGGGAACGTATAATTCATCAATATATTCGTCGGTAAGGGCAGGGAAGTAGCCCTTGAATACGCTACCCTCAAAATCAAACGCAGAGCCGACTGCCGCCATACCCGATGCGGATTCGTTGGCGCTGCTCTGTATTCTTACAAAGCCCGTGTCGATTCCGTTAACCGAGTAGCACACCGTCCAATGATGAAGTGTGTCGGGATATAGCAGATTGAGCGTCGAAGCATATCTCGGCTTGTCAATCTTGGAGGATTCGGAACAAAGCACCTGCGGAAGTCTTTCTCTGTATACCTTGAGATATGCGAGAAGGTTTCTCTTTTTCAAGGAATAATTCATATAAAAAGCGGCGGTATAAACCATAACGAAGAAAATCACCGCACCGAAAAGACCTATGGCAAAATAGCCGAGTATAGCCATCGACACCGATGCAATAAAGCTTATCGCCGTCATACGCTTGCCCGTTTTTTTGTCCGCCTTTTTTATTTCTTCCAAAAGAGCCAAAAGCTCTCGTAATTGAGAGCTTTCGAAAAGATTATTGAATTTGTCGTTGAAGTTTTCCATAATTATTCATCACTGCTTGTAAGCATTTCAATGTATTTTTCACGGGATATGAGCACGACACGTGGCTTTGAGCCTGCGAACTCGCTGACAATTCCCATTTCGTACATCATATCGATTATTCTTGCCGCTCTTGCATAGCCGAGCTTTAAGCGACGCTGAAGCATTGACGTGGAGATGCTTCCGCTGTCAAGAGCAATTTCGATTGCGGGCTTGAGCATCGGATCGGATGAGAGTGAAAGATCACCGTCGTCTCCCGTATCCTCATCACCGCCAAGCTTCGCCTTGCCCTTGTCGTTGCAACGCTCAGCCTCTCGCTCAATTCCTTCGATAACCTCGTCATTGTAGGTGCTCGTAGAGTTACCCTTGAGGAAGTCGATTATTTCCTCAATCTCCTTATCACTGACAAAAGCACCTTGTACACGGGTAGGAGTCATTGCACCGATGGGTGCGTAAAGCATATCTCCTCGACCGACAAGCTTTTCAGCACCTGCCATATCAAGAATGGTCTTTGAGTCAACCTGAGATGCAACCGTAAATGCAATTCTCGAGGGTACGTTTGCCTTGATAAGACCCGTGATGACGTCAACCGACGGTCTCTGTGTACCTATAATAAGGTGCATTCCCGCCGCTCTCGCCTTCTGTGCGATACGGCATATGGAGGACTCGACGTTGTCTCTTGCCATCATCATAAGGTCGGCAAGCTCATCTATAACGATTACTATTCTCGGCAGCATTTCACGCTCGGTCTCCACCTTCGCAACCTCGTTGTAGGCAATGATATCACGAACGCCTACCTCCTCAATAAGCGCAAAGCGTCGCTCCATTTCTCCTACCGCCCAGGCAAGTGCGCCTGCTGCTTTCTTGGGGTCGCTTACGACGGGAACAAGCAGATGAGGAATGCCGTTGTAAACGCCAAGCTCAATCTTTTTAGGGTCAATGAGAATGAATTTTACTTCCTCGGGATTCGCCTTATAAAGCATACTTACAAGGAAGCTGTTAATACATACGGATTTACCTGAGCCCGTAGTACCCGCTATCAGCAGGTGAGGCATTTTTGCAATGTCACAGTAAACGGGATTTCCGGCAACGTCAACGCCGAGGCAGGAGGTGAGACGGCTCTTTGACTCCTGGAAGGGCTTTGATTCGATAAGCTCTCGTATCGTAACCGTAGATTTATTTCGGTTGGGTACCTCGATGCCTACCGCTTCTTTACCGGGGATGGGTGCTTCAATTCTGACACCCTTTGAGGCGAGGCTGAGTGCGATATCCTCCGAAAGATTTCGGATAGCGCGTACTCTTACGCCAACCTCGGGCTGAAGCTCGTAGCGTGTAACGGTGGGACCCTTTGCGATGTCGACTATTTTTGCATTTACCTTAAAGCTTGCAAGGGTCTCGATAAGCTTTTTGGCGGTTGCTTCATATTCCTGAGTGAGTGCGGAGGAAACTCCCTCGCCCTGCTTGAGAATTTCAACGGGCGGGAACTGATACTCCTCGTATTCCTCGTCGAGATAACCGTCGCTTGTATCAAGCTCCGTCTTCTCCTGTTCGAGCACCTCATCCTCCTTGTCGCCGTCACCGGTATTGACGATTTCAGCTTCGGCGCTCATACCTCCGTCGGCATCCTCGTCTCCCGTAACGGTAACCTCGGTCTTTTCCGTATCCTCAACTCCGAGAATTTTTTTGAGAGTTTCTCTCATCTCGAGTCGTTCAGGGTCCTCGGGCTCGGTATACTCGGTGGTATCGTCAACGTGACTGTCATCAACGGGATCGTCGATTGAAACCTGCTCAGGCTTTTCATCCTCAAGGGGAGGATTCTTTTCTCCGATATCCTCATCAAATTCAGGCTTCTGTCGTTTCTTGGAGGAAATCTTTTCCTCCTCCTTTTTCTCTTGCTTTCTTCTTTCTCTTTCCTCGCGTTCCTTTTCGTTAAAGTACTCGCGACGTTCTCTCTTACGCTCAAGTCTCGTCTCGTTGCCGTCTTTTATAAGCTCAAAAAGACCTCTTGCCATATCGACGGGGGTTTTTGATACGAGGAATGGGGAGATGATGAGAAGGGATATAACGCAAACGATTATGGTAAACGGCTTTCCGATGGTGGGAGTGAGAATGCTTGAGAAGAAGCCACCGATAAGACTGTGTGCGGTAAGCACACCCTCGTCGTTAAATGCTTCCTGATAGTGCTTCATGGTGAATACTTCCTTGAAGCTGAACTCGGCACTGCTGTCACTTATGATGCTTGAAAGGAGACAAGCGAATATGCAAAGGAAGGCAAAGGATAGCCACCAGTTAACACCCGGATATCTCTTCTGTGCCTCCTTGCGATAGGATACCGCTCTTGCAATAAGCAAAAATGGTATGAGATACGCACCGTAGGAAAAAAGACTTCCAAATACGTTCTTAAAGCTTTTTCCAAGCCATCCCGATGAAGCGGGAAGGAACATGCAAATTAAAAAGAATATGGCAAAAATTCCGATTATCCACGGTATGATTTGTAAATTTATCTCACTTGGCGGTGTATACGACGTTTTCGGAGCCTTCTTTAAGGGCTTTATCGTTGTATCATCCTTGACTCTTAACTGTTTAGTGGGCTTCTTTGATTGTGTGTTCTTTTCTGTATTTTTATTTTTTGGCATTTAACTGACCTTGTCCTTTGTATATATTTGTATATAATTAATTAATATTATACTAAATAATAATGCTTCTGTCAACCTTGATTAAGATATTTTTACATATTTATATAATCGATTGAAGGATTGACAAAAAAGAAAAAATGTTTTATGATTTACATAATGAATGTAGGATGTCGAAAAGGCAAAAAGCCTTTTCGAAGCTGATATATCAGCCTCCCCAAAAAGCAAATTGCTTTTTGGACTACATTCATTTGAACGAAAATCGACAGTTTTCTCAAAGAAAACTGTTAGCAAAACAAAGCTTTGCTGTCGAAATTCTTGAATTTCGA
>JAFYTG010000067.1 GCA_017558945.1 Clostridia bacterium | reverse complement strand
CTCCCGAGTCAACAGACACTCCCGAGTCAACAGACACTCCCGAGTCAACAGACACTCCCGAGTCAACGGATACTCCTGAGGTAACAGATACTCCCGAGGCAACAGACACTCCCGAGTCAACAGATACTCCCGAGTCAACAGATACTCCCGAGTCAACAGACACTCCCGAGGCAACAGATACTCCTGAGGTAACTGATACTCCCGAGTCAACAGATACTCCCGAGGTAACTGATACTCCCGAGCCAACAGATACTCCCGAGGCAACAGATGATAATACAAGCGCAGAAGTATCTGAGGCTTAAACAATTAAAACATCCTCGCGGATAACGTTAACTTAATTATTTTGCCGTCCGCTATAAGTGGACGGCATTATTATATAACAAAACGTTCAAGGTGAGAAAAAAGGAGCTTTGTATGAAAGCAAAAACGCGAAAAATATTAACCATCGCAACAATTCTGCTTGCAATTTTAACCGTTTTTTCTCTCATAATGATATGCGTTGAGCTTAAGAACGGACAGCGTGATATAGAGGCATTCGACGAGCTTTACAAGCTTGTGAGCGAATCGGTGAATGAAGGTGAAGCAAATTCATCCGAAGAGATTATCGAGTCGACCGAAGATAAGGAAGAAAACGCCATCGACCGTCCCGTTATCAACCTTCCGCTCCTCATCGAGCAAAACGAGGATTGCATAGGTTGGTTATGGGTTGAAGGAACTCTTATCAACTATCCCGTAATGCATACACCGAGCGAGCGTCACAAGTATCTGCACAAAAACTTCTACGGTGACAACAGCAAATCGGGTGTCCCATTCCTTGACGAAGCCTGCACACTTGACGGAGACAATCTTATCATCCACGGACACAATATGCTTAACGGCACTATGTTTGCAACGCTTAAGTATTATCTCGAAAAGAGCTTCTGTGACGCTCATCCGACAATTGAGCTTCAAACACCTGATGAAACTGCCACCTATGAGATATATGCGGTTCTTCTTATAAAGTCAGACAACGTATGGTATTCCTTTACAAACGAGGATGAGGATGCTGACCTCAAATATCTCATCGGACACGCAAAGGATTCTGCGTTATATACAACCGATATCACTCCTGATATAAACGATAAGTTTATCACTCTTTCCACCTGCTACGGCAGAAATGACGAGGACAGACTCACGGTAATCGGAGTCAAAAAGTAATATAGTCAAAACGGCACGTTTTGTGCCGTTTTTTGTTATATTTTACTTCATAGACTTGACATTTACAATCCAAAGCTCTATAATTCAAATATAAACACAAATCTTATTATGAGGCTATTATGAATCTAAAGGTAATGACATACAATATAGCATCGGGCAGATGCTATGAGGACACTTCAAAAATAAACTCTTTAGGAGGCGCTCCGCGGGATCTTACAAGATGCGGTGATATTATAAAGGAAATATCCCCGGACATTTGCGGTCTTAACGAGATAAATCATTATTTTTCCGACTCGGCTAAAATTAAAAATCAGCCCGAGTTTTTAGCAGATTATACAGGGCTTCGCTCTTGTGTATTCGGAGTAGCAAAAACGATGACTACCGCAGGCGGACGCGATTACGGTAACGCCGTTATATCAAAATTTCCCGTTATTTCAGCCGAAACACTTTCTATTCCCGACCCTGAAATCAAGGATGAAAACAAGTATTACGAAACCCGTGCAATCACCAAAACAAAGCTTGACGTTGCGGGCGGTATCACTATTTTGCAGACTCATATGGGGCTTGCAATAGCAGAATCAAAAAACGCAGTATACAAGGTGTTTTCGGCACTTGACGAAATTGACGGTCCAATTATCCTTATGGGCGACTTTAATATGCGTCCGTCGAATATACTTATTGATATGCTTCGTGAAAGGCTTTTTGACACGGCGCTTATCAGACCTGATGAATATCTTACTACCTTCCCGTCCTACGTTTATCCGGAGGGATTTAGCTCTTTCGATAAGTCACCTCCCTGCAAGATAGATTACATATTCGTATCAAAGCATTTTAAAACGCTTTCGGTAGACGTGCCTCAGGTCTCAGTATCCGACCACAGACCCGTCGTCGTTGAGCTTGAAATATAAAAGGAGAATAAATATGAAAATCAGAGTAATGACCTACAACATTGCCTCCTGCAGAAACTATGAGGAGGTAGATGAAAAGGGCAACGCAAAAGCCTCAAAGCCTGAAAGAGTTGCCGACGTTATAAGAGAAATATCTCCCGACATATGCGGACTCAACGAGGTAAGCCACTTTGTGAGAAATTCCTGCGAGTCTGACACGCAAACTCCCTATCTGGCAAAGGCTACGGGGCTCAAAAATCACTTTTTCGGTTATGCGGTTCACCTGACCTACGCCAACGAGACCTATAACAAGGATTACGGTAACGCAGTTATTTCCAAGCATCCTATCGTAGAATCTGAAATTCTGCCCATTCCCGACCCGATAATCAAGGACGAAAATGCATACTACGAGACTCGCTCTATAACTAAGGCAAAGATTGACCTTGCAGGCGGTATTACGGTGTTGCAGACTCATATGGGTCTTGCAATAGCAGAATCAAAAAATGCAACCCTTGAGATACTCAAGGCTCTTGACGAGATTGACGGTCCCGTTATTCTTATGGGCGACTTCAACATCCGCCCTTCAAATCCGCTTATAGATATGCTTCGTGAAAGGCTTTTTGACACGGCACTTATCCGTGACGAATATTTCAAGACATTTCCGAGCTACAAGCTTAATTACACACCCACAAAGCTTGACTACATTTTCGTTTCAAAGCATTTTAAGGTGCTTGACCTTCAGATACCTCAGACCTCCGTATCCGATCATCTCCCCTACTACGTTGACCTTGAAATCGGTGAATAAAAATGGAATTTAAGCTTTGGGAACCAAAAACTCAACCGGATATTTTAGGCAAAGAAGGAAGCTTCGGCAACATTGAATGGGATTATCCCACATTTATAGAAAATATTTACGAGCCTCTTCGCAAAAAGTATCCCGACTACATCACGCGCCGTTCAATCGGACGTGATACAAGCGGTGAATACGAAATGTGGGCGTATGAATTTACACCCGAAAGGTACGTAAAGACAGTTTATATGCAATCGGGCGTTCACGTAATTGAGACCGATGCATATTTCGGACTTGCAAGACTTCTCACAATGATTGCAGACCGTGAGGACGAGCGGCTTAATTTCATCCGTGACAACGTAAGACTTCTCGTCGTGCCCGTAGTATCTGTTTGGGGAATTTCAAAGCGTGGCTCTTATGAGGAAATTATGGACGACGACCGCTGGAGATTTCCTCACAATGCAGTCGGAGTAAACGGTAACCGTGATTGTGAGTCAAAAGAAGCGCAGGAAACGGTAAACGTACTCAATTACATTGCAGAGAATCAAAACGATATCTGCTATGCATTCGACTGCCATTCGACAACCGACGTTGTACTCGGCTCATATCTGCTCTGCCTCTCAAACGGCACTCCCGAGGAAATTCTCAACGCACACGTAAAAATCAACGAGGAGCTGTATGAAAAGCATCCAACAAAGGTTTTTCGTGCAAATATGGGCGACCAGAATCACTACACCAATCAAACAAAGCCCGGAATATACAACAGATCCTACGTCGGCGGTATTACGTGGCAATTCGGAATTTTTGCCATAACCACCGAGCACAACGATTACATCTACGACACAAAGCTTGGCACAAGCGTTACGATGACGCTTTCCGTTGAGCTGCTTGGTAATCATCTCTTGCTTGTATGCGAGAACGATTGCTATAATTCATCACTTCGTATTGACAGAAGCTATTATCAGCAATATATGAACTAAACATGGAGAAAATTATGGAATTTAAGCTTTGGGAACCGAAAACTCAACCGGATATTTTAGGCAAGGAAGGAAGCTTCGGCAACATTGAATGGGATTATCCCACGTTTATAGAAAATATTTACGAGCCCCTTCGCAAAAAGTATCCCGACTACATCACGCGCCGTTCCATCGGACGTGATACAAGCGGTGAATACGAAATGTGGGCGTATGAATTCACCCCCGAAAAATACGTCAAGACCGTTTATATGCAATCGGGAGTTCACGTTATTGAGACAGATGCATATTTCGGACTCGCAAGGCTTCTTACTATGATTGCAGACCGAGAGGACGAGAGGCTTAATTTCATCCGTGACAACGTAAGACTTCTTATAGTGCCCGTTGTTTCAATATGGGGCATTTCAAAGCGTGGCTCTTATGAGGAGATTATGGACGACGACCGTTGGAGATTCCCTCATAACGCGGCAAGAGTTAACGCAAACCGTGATTTCAATGACCGCAAGGCTCAGGAAACCGTCAACGTAATTAACTTTATAAAGGAGTATGCCGACGATATTTGCTTTGCCTTTGACTGTCATTCAACCACCGACGTTGTACTCGGAGCGTACCTTTTACCTATGTCAAACGGTATCCCCGACGAAATCGGTAACAAGCACAAGGCAATAAACACGGCGCTCTACGAAAAGCATCCCACAGACGTTTATAAGGCGTTTATGGGTGAAGAGAAGGATTATCCCGTGCCTAACCTTACAAATACCTTCAAGGGCGGTATAACCGATATGTTCGGCATATACGGAATCACTCCCGAGCATAACGATTATATTTACGACAAGAAGCTTGGTACGAGCCTCACGATGACGCTTTCGGTCGAGCTTCTCGGTAACCATCTGTTGCAGGTTGCCGAATGTGATTTGTATAACAGTAAATTAAGACGTCAGTAAATAAAATGCAGTAACGGACAAAAAATCCGTTACTGCATTCTTTTATTTATTCTTTTTCATTGTGACGTCGTTGGTGTTGATTGCAACGTTGGTATTTGCCGCAATGACTATATCCTCACCGTTGGAGAAAAGTGTCTTGAGGTCGTCAAGAGTAATTTCAACCTTGGGTCTGAAGTCAGAGGAAGACATATAATCAACGAGGTTACGTCTCCACCATCTTGCCATAATATCCTCACTGAAGGAGCTGAAGGTGGAAATGAGTAGTCTTCCCTTGCCTACCTTGAGCTCAACGAGAGCCGTCGTGCGTCTTACCCACTTATAGCTCGTCGCAACGTCGATAATAGGCTCAAACGGAACCGTGGTAGTCGGCGGGAAGTAAATGGACCTTGAGCTGTTCATAAGGTCTCTGAACTGCCACGAGCAGAAGCCGTCGTGGTCAAGGGTATTTACGAGAGGGTGATTCTCAATAACGGTTGCAAGATTACCCGCAACTCGTCCGGGGAAGGCTATCTGGAAGCTCAGCTCACTGTCATAGAAGCCCTTTGTACCGTACATAAGCACGTCCTCACCGTTTACAAGTCTTTCGAGAATTTCATCGGTAAGCTCGTCGGTTACTATGAAATCGGGCACACGCTCCTCAACCTCGGGAATAACCCATATTTCCCAGGTATTGTTGATTGAGAAGGAGTCCTTTTCAAGAGTTGCGTTAATTTCAACCTTGGTGGGACGGGAAACCTTGGGGAGTGCGGTCTTGAGGGTCGCAATATCGGTGACCTCGCCGTTTTTTGCGGATACGTTAAAGGCGTATTCCTCAAGGAAGGAATTATCGGCGCTGTTAAGCTTCACTGAAAGAGTTGCATCCTCAAGGTCCTCACCTGCATAATGCGATACAGAAAAATCAATCTGAAAATCTGTTTCCTCAAGGAAGGTTCTTCTCGCATCAAGGCTTGAAAGAATAACGCTTGCATTATTATACTGAAGTACGTTTTCAACGGTTACACCCGGCTTAAGCTCGTAAAACTCATTCATAAGTCCTACGCGGTATCCCGAGGTATGCCAATGATGGTCGATATCTCCGAGAAAATCGTAGCCCGATATAGTTTTTGAATGACGGGTAAGCTCAAAGGTATGCTTACGGAGAAGCGATTGCCAAAGGGACGAATTCTTATAATAAGTTGCAGCCTTGTTAACGAGTCCCAATTCCTCAAGCATTCTTCTCGGGCCTGCGAAAAGCAGAGTCTTACCTATTCTCGAGCCCTCATATCGCTTCTCAAGAGTAATATCGGGATAAGTTCCGAGAATACAAATTTCGTGAGAAATACGTGGCTTCCTATAAAATTTCTGAACCTCGTCAACCGCCTCGGCAGAGCCGTACTGACAGTTGTAGCTATGATGTGATTGAGTAAAGCATGAGAAGAGGTCGCAGAATTCACGAAGCTTTTCCATTCTTCCGGGATGATACTTGAAGGGGTATCCGTTTGCCTCAGCGTGATACTCAAGCTCGGGCTCGACGTATTCGTCTCCCTCGCGGAAGAGATATTCAACGCCTCTGATAGCGTTTAACGGGGAGAAATTAACTCCTCGTGCAACGGCATGAGTAATCTCCGCACAACGTCTGTATCTTTCGATATTATCCTCGTTAATGAACATCTCGTTACCCATACAGCAGATTACAACCGACGGGTGACGTCTTACGAAGCGCATAATACTTTCCCATTCCACAACCGTAGTATTGTTGGGGCTTTCGACGTGAAGGAGCATACCCATTTCGTCTGCGGCGTTCATATATTCCTCGGTGGGAATCCAGGTATGGAAGCGGATAAAGTTAAAGCCGAGGTCTTTAAGCTTTTTGATATTCTTCTTATAATACTCAACGTCGGTCGTGGGATGAACGGTGAGCGGAAAATATCCGTGCTCGCAGATACCTCTGAGGTAGACGGGCTTTGAGTTGAGATAGAATTTTTCATCACGGCACTCAAAATTACGGATACCGAAATTAACCTTATAGGTCTCGCAAACTCTGTTTTCACAGCAAACGGTCATCCAAAGCTCGTATACCTGAGGCTCCTCAGGGGACCAGAATTTCATTTTTTTAATCTTGGGTATCCTAAATTCCGAGGTGTCACTCGAGCCACAGCTAACGTAGTTCAAGCCACCGTTAAATACCTGCCACTTGATTTTATAATCACCGTGTGCAACGACCTCAGCCACAACTCCTACCGAATCGGTTTCGGCATCGTACGGAGTAACGTATGCCGAGCGGATAAAGTTTCTGTCCTTTATCTCGACGGTGATATCTCCCATAATACCGCCTGTATAACGGTTTGCGGCACGCGAGGTGCAGCCACTGATGGGGTCACCGTTCTCGTTGAGTGCCTGATGATTGGACACGGCAAGAGTCAAAGAGTTGCTCTCCCCTGCCTTAACAAAAGCAGTAATATCCATTTCAAATGGAGCACTGTATCCGCAATGCTCTCCTACAAAAGCTCCGTTAACCCAAAGGAGTGCTCTGTTCTGTACGCCAACGCACTTGAGTGTGACGTTTTTGTCACCGAGGTCGGCGGGAATAGCTATTACTCTGTTATACCAAAACGTACCTACGACCGTCTCAAGAGACATATCGGGAACGCTCTTTTCCATAGGAATGATAATTGGATATTCAAGGTATTCATATTCGGGGTTTATCTGAATATCCTTGAAAAACGGAGCATCCGAGAGGGATTCGTACATATCCTCCCAATAGCCCGGAACTGCATCCGTTTCATATGCTCCCGTAAAATCGGGAAGCGTGTCGGTAGACTCGGGGCGCTCGGTGGAATAAATAAGCGACCATTTACCCGATAGATTAAATTCTGTCATTATTGCACCTCAAAGTCAATGCAAGCACGCGATTCGGTGTAGGGGCGAACGAGAGTGTCCGCAACCTTTACGTGCTCGGGATGTATAGCGTAGCCCTTAAGCGCTTCTGCACTTTCGAGAACTGAGTAAAGCATAACATCAACGTTGGAGGAGTCAAGGCTCTCAATCTGAACGCTTGCTTCGATGAGACCGGGAACGACTCCAACGAGTCCCTCAATGCCGTTTTTGATTCCCTGCTTAATCTCTGCGGTATTATGCTCGGGCTTTAATTTCCAAAGAATAATGTGCTTAACCATAGTGTTTTTCCCTTTCTTCGTTGAATGGATTTTCACAACTCAAGTATATCACAATTATATACGGATGGCAAGTAAAAAAGCGACAAAAAAAGAAAAAATTATTGATATTCAGAGACTCTTGTGTTATAATAAACAAAACAGTATAAGGGAAGGGACAAAATTGGTAGGACACATTGTTTACACCTCAAAAAGCGGTCATACAAAGAGGTATGCCGAAATGCTTTCCGAGGCTCTTGGCATCAAGCTTGTAACACTTGACGAGGCTATGAAAACTCTTGAGCGTAACAGCGAGATAATATATATGGGATGGCTTTTTGCCAGCTCGGTCAAGGGATACAAAAGAGCGTCAAAGAAATTCCGTGTAAATACTGTTGTTGCAACGGGGCTATGCCCTACGGGAGAGCTACTTACCGAGGTTAGAAAAACAAGCTCTGTTCCGAAAAGCACGGCTCTCTTTACCGTACAGGGCGGTATGGACAGAGAAAAGCTTCGCGGCGTTGATAAATTTATGATAAACGCACTTATTAAGTTTCTTGAAAAAAACAAAACTCCGAGTGAAAAGGATCTGGCAATGCTTTCGCTTATCAAAAATGGAGGAGATTTCGTTTCGTTTAAAAATCTTGATGCCGTAATCAAGCGCTTCAAGGAGAATTAAGATGCATAAGAAAAATATACTTCAGCTTATAAAGTTCACACTTTTTTCCGCCTCTGCGGGAATTATTCAGGTAGCCTCATTTGCTCTGTTCAACGAGGCATTCCATTTCAATTACTGGCTTGGGTACATAATATCACTCGTTCTGTCAATAGTTTGGAATTTTACGCTCAACCGTCGTTACACCTTCAAGTCGGCTGCAAACGTCCCCGTCGCAATGACGAAGATATTTTTGTTCTATCTCGTATTCACTCCGCTCTCAACATACCTCGGAGACCTTGCAGAGAGAGGCGGTATAAACGACTATCTCATTCTTGCGGTAACTATGATTTCAAACTTCATTCTTGAATATCTGTTCTGCAAGCTCTTTGTATACAAAAACCAAGAAAACACATTGGAGGAGAAAAAATGACACGCGAATTTGGATTGCTTAACGGCAAAACGGTAAATGCAATTACAATCAAAAACGAATTTATCGAAGCAGAAATACTCTCGTACGGTGCAACGCTTCGTTCACTCAAGGTCAAGGACAAAAACGGAAATCCCGTTGACGTATGTCTCGGATACGATACGCTTGAGGAATACGTAAGCAGCAACGGATGCTTCGGTGCAACGGTCGGAAGAGTTGCAAACCGTATCGGTGACGCGCACTTCACGCTCGACGGTAAGGAGTACACACTCGCACAGAATAACGGCAAAAACTGTCTTCACGGCGGAAAGGTGGGCTTTAACAAGGCTATTTGGCATTACTGCGGAAGCGAAGACGAAAGCTCAGTTATGTTCTTTCTCACCTCACCCGACGGTGACGAGGGCTTCCCCGGTAATTTATACGTTGAGGTAACCTATTCCGCAAAGGGAAATTCTCTTGAGATTTCCTACAAGGCAACAACGGATAAAAGGACTCCCGTAAATCTGACTAACCACTCATATTTTAATCTCGGAGGTCACGCTTCAGGCGATATTTACGCTCATACACTTAAGCTTAATGCTCATTTGTTTACCGAGGTTGACGACGGTCTTATTCCGACGGGCAGACTTGCAAGTGTTGAAGGCACGGCACTCGACTTTACGAGGGAGACCCGGCTCGGTGACCGTCTTAACTGCGAGGAGCTTTCCTCTACTAAGGGGGTTGACCATAACTTTGCGCTTGACAAGGGCTGGGATATTGCCGCAAGTCTTTACTGTGAAAAGACGGGAATACAGATGGATACCGTAACAACCCTTGAGGGTGTTCAGATATATACAGCAGGCGGTCTTGGAGACAGAAACGGCAAGGACGGTGCAAAATATTCACGTCATAATGGCATATGCCTTGAGACACAGCATTTTCCGGATTCAATCAACAAGCCCCAATTCCCCTCCTGCGTGCTTGATGCAGGTAAGACTTGGGCGCATACCACCGCTTATAAATTTTCCATAAGATAAAAAGCAGAGGCTGAGTCATTCACCTTTTGGTGATTTGACTCAGCCTCTTTTCAATCTCACTCTTTATGGGTTTTGGATATTAATACTTCTTTCGCCTTTTCAAAGCAAAGCTTCTCAAGGGAAATAGCATAGCCGCTGACCTTGTGAAGAGCCAGTGCGGAAATGATAATTAAAGCGGTAACTAAAATCCAATTCAACGGGAAGAACAAGCCAAGGCTTCTCACGAAAATTATGATAGGGGTTTGTACAAGATAGATTTCAAGCGTAATTTTCGCAATGAACTCAATGACACTCTTAATAGGCTTTGGCAGAGCCTCGAGCTTTGAATCAATTGATATAAACAGAGCAAAAACAAAGTAAAGAAGCAAAAGCAATATAAGCTGATTGAAAATCTGAAGGCTTTGCAGCTCTGCTACCATTTCGTTTCTTGAAAAATAGAACTTGGTTATGAAATAAACAGCGAAAAGTACTGCCGACGCGAAGAGGTTAACAAGCTTGAATTTATTGATAAGTCTATCCTTAAAGCGACGGAAGACAAGTCCGATAAGCATTGCGTAAAAGAACAAAAATCTTATAAACGGCTCTCTTACCACATCAATGTGATAATAGGATTTATCGTAAAGAAAAACGTAAACGAGAGCGCATATCACCGTCAAACCCGATGCCAAGGCAAGCAGTCCCTTGGGATTCTTCATATACCTTGCAACGAAGTAATAGGGCACGTAAAGAAGAATGATTGATCCGACAAAATGAAACTCAGTAGGATAAATAAAATAATGAAGAAATACGTTTTCAACGTCGAAATTGTAATAAACCGATATAGGCTCGTAAAGCTGAGCAATTGCAAGAAATATCACCGTAATGATTGCAACGGGGATATATATACGAATGACACGCTTCTTAAACCAAGGTAAGAATTTTTCCGTGACGTTGGCAAGACAAAATCCGCTTACGGCAAAGAAAATTACGTCACCGAGCAAACCGCCGTTTGCGATAATATCGAGCGGATATATTCCCTTGTAATGAGAATTTGTTATAAGGCAAGCCGCCAACGCTCTTAAAACAGTAATGAAATAAACCACAACAGCACCTCTATCGCTTCCTTATAGTTTTTTCCACTCAAAGCTACCGTTTTCGAGTACCATATACCCGTGAGGAGTATCCTCCTTCGGAATGGAAACCGAGCCGGGATTCATATAAATATAGTCACCGTGGTCAACACGCTTTGAGACGTGGGTATGACCGTGAAGAAGGACTGTACCTTTCTTAAGCGGAGGTAATTTATCCTCATTGTAAACGTGACCGTGAGTTGCAAAGACTACCATATCTCCGTCACAGATTACCGTATAATCGGCAAGGATGGGAAATTGAAGCACCATCTGGTCAACCTCGCTGTCACAGTTTCCTCGGACGGCAAATATAATATCCTTATAGGAGTTAAGCAATTCAATAACAGCCTTCGGGTTATAATCACGGGGAAGGTCGTTTCTCGGTCCGTGATAAAGAAGGTCACCGAGAAGAAGTATTCTGTCGGCTTTTTCGTTTTCAAAGGCTTCAAGCATACGTCGACACCAAAATTCCGAGCCGTGAATATCAGAGGCAATAAACCATTTCATAACGTCACATCCTTCACAATTTTAATCTATTATAACACAGAGTTTTATTTTTGTCTACAAAAAGGCTTGACATAATTCATCAATTGTTATAAAATTTATAAGATAGATTTTTTAATTAAGAGGTCACAATGGTACTTAACAATATTCTTGAGGCGATGGGTAATACACCGCTTATCAGACTTAATAATATGGTAGATGAAAACAGCGCTGAAATTCTCGTCAAATTTGAGGGACTCAACGTGGGAGGCTCCATCAAGACGAGAACAGCGTACAATATGATTCGCGTTGCCGAGGAGTCGGGGCTTATCGACAAGGACTCGATAATCGTTGAACCGACAAGCGGTAATCAGGGAATCGGTCTTGCACTCGTCGGCGCGGTAAAGGGATATAAGACAATAATAATTATGCCCGACTCGGTAAGTGAAGAGAGACGTAAGCTCGTTCAGCACTACGGTGCTGAAGTAATACTTATTCACGATGCGGGAAACATAGGTGCCTGCATTGAGGAATGTCTCAACACAGCACTCCGTATGAAAGCAGAAAATCCCAAGGTATTCGTACCTCAGCAATTTGAGAATCCCGCAAATCCCGAGGTACAGAGAAGCGTTACGGGAGTTGAAATTCTCGAAGCTGTAAACGGTCCCATTCACGGCTTTTGCTCGGGAATAGGCACGGGCGGAACTATTACCGGCATCGGTGAGGCACTCCGAGAAAAGAATCCCGATATTGAGATATGGGCGGTAGAGCCCGAGCACGCGGCTATACTTTCGGGCGGCTCAATCGGTACTCATTTGCAGATGGGTATAGGAGACGGTCTCATCCCCGACATACTCAACTGCGAAATATACAACGATATATGTATCATCAAGGATGACGAGGCAATCAAGACCGCAAAGGACCTTGCTCGTCTTGAGGGTATTATGTGCGGAATATCAAGCGGCACGAACGTTGCGGCGACAATAAAGCTTGCGCGTAAGCTCGGACG
>JAFYTG010000066.1 GCA_017558945.1 Clostridia bacterium | reverse complement strand
AAGAGTCTGACCAACGAAGTATTCCTTGTCGGTAGGCTCGGTCTCAATTGCGATGCTTACAAGCTCGATTGCCTTAACGGTTACGTCAAAGCTTGCGGTCTTGTCTGCGTAGGTTACGGTTACGGTCTTCTTACCTGCCTCAGCGGTATCAGCGGTGCCGATAACAGCCTCTGCGGTAACGTCAACGGTAGTGCCGTCGGAATAATTAGCGGTAACCTTAACGCCCTCATTGGTGTAGGTCTCGCCTACGAAGTACTCGGTTTTACCACCCGAAACGGTGATGGACTCAAGCACTACGGGGTTTACAACCACAACGTCAAAGGTATCGGTAACGTCGAGATACTGAACGGTAACGGTGATAGTACCTGCGGTATTAAGCGCGGTAGTATCAACGCTTGCCTTTGCGGTAACGTCACGGGTAGTACCGTTGGAATAATTTGCGGTAACGGTCATTCCGTCAAGAACGAGTGTTTCACCAACGAGATACTCGGTCTCGTCAGGAGCGGTAACCGTTATAGAATCAAGGCTGTGAACACTGAGAACATAGCCTGCAGCCTGCTTACCACCGTAGGAAATGGTCAGCTTTGCACCGGGAGTCATCACAGAAGCACCATAGTTAAAGGTGATTGACTCGTGTCCTATGATTTCGGTCTTGCCGTTGTTATAGGTTGCCTTGATTGTAAAACCTGTGAAGTCTACGGGGTCGCCCTCGTAGTAGGTCTTATTGATTTCATGAGTAGGCCAGGAGTTAACCACGATGGATACAAGCTCAACTGCCTTTGTCTCAACGTTGAGAGATGCGCTATAACCTCTCCACTCGGCAGAGAGTGTGTAATTACCTACGGTAGTAGCAAAGCCCTCGGGAAGTGTAAGCACTCCCTCAACCGCCTGCTTGGTACCGTCGGAGTAAACCTCGCTTACGGTGTAACTCAACTCATCACCTATATAATAGGTAGAATTGCCCGTGATTTCAATGCCCTCAAGAGTATTTACACGGAGGCCGTCTCCCTTTGCAACAGATGCAAAGTTGGATGCGGTATCAAAGAAGCCTATGTAGAAGAGACGGAAATAAGCGTAATGATCCGCGGTGCTTTCGGTATTGAAGTCGTCGGGAGTCTTATCGATATTTGCGTAAGGACGGATATCGAACTTGTAAACGGTCTTACCCGCAATCTCGGGGAATTCTGCGAGAAGGTTTACATTAGCCGCGTTGGGAGTCTTATAGTTGTCAAGCTTACTACCCTTCCACTCGGTAGTTACCGTATAAGGAGTATCCTCACCAACAACGTAGATATCAACCGCTAATACGGCGCCCTCAATATAAGCTTTAGACATATTCATATTGAGAAGCTCGTTATTGAAGTCGATAGCAAACCAGGGATAATCGTCTACCTTGAAGTATCTGTCAGGTGTGAACTGATACTTGTAGGTTACGTCGGAGAACTTGTTATCAATACGAGAGGTAACTCTTGCTTCTGCAAAGGACCAAGTATTAGGATAGTTAGCCCATTTTCCTTCAACAAAGTTCTTGGAAATAACGCAGCTTGTCCATTTGCTCTGCGAAGTAGCACCAAATACGGGTACTGATGCAGGAACGTCAAAGATAGCGAACTCTGAGGGAATACCTGCTTCGCTCGGAGCATAACGGACGTAAACGATACCCTCGTCAACCGATAGCTCGGTAGCACCTGCGGGAAGTGCGGTCAAAGAACCCGTGCCGACGATATACTCATAGCTACGATTGGGGTCGAAGCCCGTTATCTTGTATAAGCTGATATAGCTCAATGAATTTTCGTGGCTAACGAGCTCAAGACCAGTGGGTGCATCAAGTGAAATAACTGTCACACGGTGTCTTGCGGGATCGTTCTGTGCAAGATTCTCGTTACCGGGTACAATGTATGGCTGGATACCTAATACGGGATAACGGTTTTCGTTAACTACGCAAGTAGTATCCGAAAGGCTCCATACAGGCCAAAGCTTGATAGCGGTAACGTAGCCCTCCTTGTCTTCAAGTGAAGAGAAGTCGAAATTAACGGGACTGTAATTACTTGTAGCGTAGATGGCGTCAATATCATAATACTCAACGTCTGCCTCTGCAACGTATACACGGAGACGTGCGGTCGCGACATTGGTGCCAAGAGGACTTGTAGTACCAAATCCTACGTTCACTGTGGGAAGATCAAACTCTGATACGGGAATAACCTCTGCATTTTCAAAAGCATACTGGTATGCATAGTTCATACGGGTATCATAGCTTGCAGTCCAATGAATAGCCATACGCAGAGCCTTTATGCCCTGATAGTTATTGTAGGGGTTGATGTAGGTGGTACGGGTATAATCGGTCCATTTACCCTGTACAAAATCAGAGGTAGTCGTGTCAAAGGGACCCCATGCGATAGAGCCGTACTTATTGCTCTTAACTGTTACGTATACGACGTCGCTTGCATGATGGTTGTCATCCTCTGCAGCTCTTATCGCCCAGATACCTGCGTCAACGGTAAGAGTTTCATTACCTGCCTCAAGAGTGGTCCAGGTAGCGTTATTGACGCTAAGCACACGGTACTCATAGGCAAGTGTCGGATCAAGGCCCGTTATAATGCCGTCAACAACGGTAAGAACAGGCTTTTCGTAGAACGACTTAACAAAAACGTCAAAGCTTGTGGCCTTACCCTCGTAGGTTACGGTAACGGTCTTCTTACCTGCTTCAGAGGTGTCAGCGGTACCGATAACAGCGTCTGCGGTAACGTCAACGGTATCACCGTTGTTGTAAATCGCAACTATCTTAATGCCTGCCGCAGAGAAGGGCTCACCGACGCTGTATTTCGTCTTATCGGGAAGCTTTTCAACTGCAATTGAAGCAAGCTCAATCTCTGAAACGGTAATATCATAAGAAACGGGAACGTCCTTATAGGTAAGGGTTACGGTTTTCGTTCCAACAGTCGTAGTATCGAAGCCCGAAACACCAACCTTATTCGTAACAACGGAGGTTGTACCGTCTGCATAATTTGCGGTAACGGTCATTCCGCTCATTTCGAATTCGTCGCCGATACAGTATGCGGTCTTTGCACCGTTTACCGTAAGGGATTCGATGGGAGATGCGTTCAAAAGCTGAACAAAATCATCGGTGTAGTTTGTATCAAGGTCATTTGCAGTAGCCTTTATCATTCCGGGAACCCTGAATACAGGGTAGCTTGTGCCGGGCTTGGTTATGTTAAGAGTTTCTTGTACTTCGGGAGTATAGTAGTGAAGCTCTACTGCGATAACGTAACCGGGAAGCTTTCTGCTACCGTGAAGGGTATCGAAATCAAAGACGAATACCTTTGTGGCCACCTCTTTACCCTCAACGATATACTCAAGCTTTTCTCCACCTGCAACGGTGATAACTATATAAGGAGTAATGCTCTTGTCATAGGGTACGCCGTTTGAGAAGGTAAGCGACTCAGCCGTGAAGCTTGAAAGCTCGCTGAGAGCGAATATCTCATCATCGGCAAATTGATACATCCAATAAGGAATATCAGTAGTCTTTACAGTCCAGCTTGCCCAGAAGCGTCCGCTTGCTCCTGAGTCATAGCCTGCGATGTTAAGATTATTAATCGACCACTTGCCCTTGGTATAAGCTTTATCGTTCTTGTAATTAAAGGATACGGTGCCCTTGTTGGCGCCTTCCTCGATGGTATGCACCTGAACGAATTTACTGGGAACGTAGGAATCTGTTGCGGCGGTGCGGAACAGATATATACCCTCATCGATAACGTAGGTTCCGTCATCGTTAAGCGTGAGAGGTGACCATACCACGCTCTTGTTAAGGTCGAATTTTGCCCACTCGTAAGCAAGCGAGGTATCGAAGCCCGATACGGTGAGAGTTTCCTTATCGAAGGAAAGCTTGGGTGCGGGCATTACTCCGTCAGTGGTTATGGTAACGGGAACGGAGTTGAGAGATATATCACTACTCTTCGTATAGAAGTAGTAGGTGCCCTCTCCAACCTCAATGGAGGTAGTACCTGCAGCGAGATCGGTATAGCTGTTACCATCGGCAGAATAAGCGTAGCGCTCTTTCGCATCAAATCCCTCGATAACGAAAACGCCATCGGTATCAGTGCCGGTAGCAGCAAGTACGGGAGCGGCTTTTCTGGGAACTGCAACGTATCCTCGTCTTGTGGCGTCGGCATCCTTCTTGGTACCTACCGACCACATCTGATAGGAGTACCAAGCGCCCTTACCCTGATGCTGGTAGAGCTGATTCTCGGCAGAGAGAATATAGCCCTCGTTTGCGGGATTGTCCTCATCGAGTATGTCAATATCAATACGATAGATATATCCCTTGGTTGCGTTAATGGTCAAGGTATTGGAAATTTTTGTGCTCAAGCCGGTAGACCAATCAAACGGAACCTTATAGCTTTCCTGCTCACCGCCGTAAACGTAGAAGGTAACGGCACCCTTTACAACAGTTCTTCCGTCTGCAAAGGGTTGAACGTGAGTTGCCATATTATTATAACGTCCAAGGCTCATGCTCTGGAACTTATCAAGAGGAATAAGCTCGTCGGAGGTAAGCTCGTATACGTATTTACCGTTGATATAACGCTCCTGAGAGGCATACGCTACGTAGTGCTGGAAGTTATAATCGTGCGGATTAGTAGTGGTAGCAGCACTAAAGCTTAACGCAGGAGACGAAATAAAGTTCCACTGACCCGAAATGTATCGGTTGGTGGTAGGGTTAGTACCAACGTTACCAATGGTTCCGTACTTTTCACCGAGAACGAAAACCTCCGTCGAAGGAGAATAGTATCCGGTTTTGGTATCAATAGTACGAATAGCATACAAGCCTGCATCAAGCACGATAGAGCTGTCGTATTCCTCAAACTCGCCCATACCAACGCTTGATACGTCGAATTTTGCATATTCGTAATACTTGTCAGAATCAAGATTTAAAAGTCTTCCGCCAACAAGCTCGAAGCCTGTGGGAACAGCGTCGGCTTTAACTTCAATCGCGGTTATGGGAGACATTGCGACCGTACCGCTACCGAGACTTCTGAAGTAATATACTCCCTCGGAAGGAATGTCGTAGGAGGTCGAACCCGCTTCAAGTGCGGTAAAGCTTTCACCGTCGGTGGAAACGAAGTAAGAAAGGTCGGGATTAAGACCGTTTACACTGAAGCTTCCGTCAGCGTTTTCATAAACGTTGATGGAGGGAGCGGGAGTAACGCTGACAATCGGCTTAAGGTTCATGTAGGAATAAAGAAGTCTTCCTTGCCAAGCCGCTGTGGGATCACTATCCGAATAGCCGTCCTGAACCTCCCAGTCTGCAGGAGTTGCACCCCAGGGACGAATAGATATACCTATAACGTAACCGCTTGCATCCTCGGGGAGAAGCTCGTTGACCTTAATGGTCTTGTAATCGGAATTTACCCAAGGGAATGCAATATCATAATAGGAAGCACTTCCGCCCGCAACGTAAATTCTGACACTTCCCATATAGTCGGAGAGAGTCTTACCCTCCCAGGATCCAAGACCGATGTATCCTCCTGCGGAGAAGTTAACAAGGATATGACCGAGATCCTCAATCGGAATCATCTGGCTTCCGAGAGAAGCGTAGTTGTAGTTGAAGGTCTGAGCATACTGATGAGCCTCAATGTTAAGCGCGGGAAGGAGATCACCGTTGACCTGAAGCTTTGCTTCGGTCGCCGTATGCTGAAGCGCTCCGCTGCTGATATAGTCTCTGAGCACGGAATAGGTACGGTCAGAGGACCATATACCCGGCTCGTCAAAGGGACCCACCTTGTTACCGTCGGTAACGGTGGTGTTTACGTCATACTTCGACGTAGCAGGATCGAGATAGATATAATCAAGCTTATTTGTGCCATCGTCTATAAGCACGTAGCTCTCCGCACCTGCAAGGGTAGTACCGTTTGCTTTGATACGGAATGCGTAAACTCCGTTTGTAAGCTCTGCGGAGGAGGAATAGTCAGACCATTCTCCAAAGCCGAAGATATTATAAGGAGCGTACTCATAGGTATAGCCATTCTTAAAGCCGTAAAGCTCTTTACCGATGGCAAAAACGCCCGACTCGGATTGAGCTCTTGCACCTGCGGGAATCTCAACCAATATAGCTGAAGAGGGTACATTATTCGTACCGAGTGCGCGGATATAGAAGGATTCACCCGCGCTAAAGCCATGAAGCTCTGCGGCGGTAGCTGCATCCGACCATACATAGCCGTCGGTTGAGGTCTGATAGGTATAGTAATTAACCAAATCAACAAGCTTGAAGCCGCCGTTTTCATCACCTACAATGGAATATGTGGGAGCTTTGGGAGCTTCAAAGTTTGTTGTAGAGAAGTTTCTTACTCTGGAATATTTGTCGGAAGTGCTGGCAAGAGCCGCCTCTTCGACAGAGGGAACGTCCCAGAGAGGAATAAGGTCGATTCTTGTTATAAGCTTTCCTTCAAAAGCGGGATCGTCAATGTGAAGCTCTACTGCGGGAGAATTAATATTTGCATAGGTTCCCTCGTAGAAATAAGGCTCAACACCCTGACCGTCGGCATGAATTATTGCCGCAAAGGTAAGAGCTGAGAAATCACACTTAAAGCTGTTGAGACCCATACCCGTCTGGAACTTGATAATCGCATTGTCTGCGTAGAACTGCTCCTCGGGAGTGAACACGTAGGTTTCTCTGTGAATGTTGTGACGGTAATATTCACCTGCAGTCTCGTTATTAGCCATAAAGTAATTCAGAACTGCGGAATCAAATTCACCTCTGAGCCTTCTGGGAGCCGTATGGAACAGAAGGGTGTTTTCTGCATTATACGGGTCAGACGAAGGACAGATCCAATAACCGCTGATAGGCTCAAAGCTCTTTATAGCACGGCTGGGAGTTGCGTCATCATACACACCCCACGCAGTATTGGTTTCTGCAATCTTAAGATCCTTAACGGCGCTTTCATACTTGTGTACCACAACGTATGCCGCAGAGGAGACTGCCTTGCCCTCTTCGGTCGCAGTAATCTCGTAAACACCGCCTACAAGGCCCGTAATTTCGGTAACGCCCGTTACGGTTACGGGAGCATTAGTATAAACGGGGCCGTAGGTATAGGTAAGCTCGGGGTCAAGACCCGTAATCTTACCGTTATGCTCGGTAACGGTTACTCCGTTGTAGGAATCCATCTCGCTTGAAAGCACGGGGATATCGGTGGTTTCAAGGAAGTTGAAGGAGGTAAAGCAATAGTATACGTATGTACCTGCATTGGTCTTGGTCTCATATACGTATACAGGAGTAATGCCGTCCTCCTCAAAGAGAAGGTTACCCGCCTCATCGGTTGCCTGCTGATAGATGGGAGTTTTTCCGTCCTCCTCAAAGAGAGGCTTGCCGTCTGCATCCTTTGCCTGCACCTTAGCGTCATAGGTATAGTACAGATGAGTACCGCTATTACGATAATACAAATCGGCGTCGGATGCGTAGGGGCGGAAGGAGATGCTCGCAAGGATAGGATTACCCTCGAGTGCGTCTATCTGCTCCTGCATATCAGAAGTAACGGTAGTTCTTTCAGCAAAATTCTCATACCACTTTTCAGTAATGGTTACCTTCTGACCGTCGGTCATAGTAAGAATAATCTGATAGGTGGTACCGTAGTTACTCAGGAAGGAGGTACCTCCCTGCGCTCTACGAAAATAAGACACCTTGCCATAGCCTTTTATAGCAAACTGTTCTTCCTCGGGAAGAATATAGGTCGCAAGGGCGTCGGTCGCGAAATTTCCGAAGCGAGCGGCGGAATCCTCAAATCCCGTCTGCTTATCCGCTGCGACTCGATTGATAGTAAGCGTTCCCTTGCTGACGGTGGCGTTTTCCATTAACCAGCCACCTGCTGTTGGGTTTTCGGGATCGTATTTTGCCGCTGCCGTAGTTTCTGCCTTATTTACGGCAATTTCTACGTCTTCGGCAACTGCCGTAATGCATAGTGCTACTACCAATAGCATAGCTACTGTTAAAAAGCACAATACACGGCGCATACCAGCTGTGAACATATAAATGTTCCTCCTTATAATATAATCAGGGGATAATATCCCATATTATTTATTGTACAACCATTTTGTGAAAAAGTCAACAAAAATAACGAATTATCACACAAAATATAATACAAATATCATATTTTTGTACAAAAGCAACAAAATAACGAAGAAAAATTTATAAAGAAACTGAAACCGCTCACTAAGTCAATAAAGAAAGCCTCCCAAAAGGGTGCCTGCCATAGAGCGGTATACTCGAACTTACAAGAAAAGGACAGAGAGTGTTTTACATTCTCTGTCCTCTTTTCTTGACAAGCACTGCATTTGTGGACACAAAAGCTATTTT
>JAFYTG010000065.1 GCA_017558945.1 Clostridia bacterium | reverse complement strand
TAATTACCGCTTGAATCTCCCATTATTCAGTTAAAATTTAATTGACAAGCATTAACATCTGAAGTATAATATAATTAATATTTATATTTTCAGGAGGAAACCATGAAAAAGATATTGTCTATACTTATTTTATCACTTGCAATGGTAACTGCGTTATCGCTCTGTGTATCCGCAAAGAAGGAGAATTGGGCAAAGGATAACGAATTTCTTTTGACTAGCTTCCACACTCTCTACAAGCACGTTGACGGAAACGGCTTTGAGGAGGCAATATACACCATTCTGGAAAACGCAGAGGAATACAACATTAAATACGTTTCCCTCCTCGGAAAGCTCACCAATCTTTCCAAGCACGTTTACAAGGACGTAATAACGAACGGCGGAAAGACGATTGACGATCTGATTCTGCTTCACCAGAATGACAAAGAATGGAACGCAGAGTGGAACGCTATTCAGTCAATGACCGAGCTTCTGACTGAATCCGCTATTCCTTACGGCTTGGGCTACGATATAGTTGAATACTATGGAAACGGCTCTGCAAGAGGAAGAGACAGTAGCATATCAACCTACTTTGCTCCTGCCGATATTTTTCACGAGGACATCATATACTCAAAGTACGACGATAGCAACTACTATACGATAATCAAAAACAACAATATCAAATACATAGTTTTTCAGCTTGAAACCTGCCCGAGACAATCAGTGCTTGATTGGTTTAACGAGACACTTTCAAATCATACGGACAAGTATGCTATCGTTTATACCCCCTCCTTCCTCGACACGACGGGTGAGATGTACACGATGTGGGACTGGAATGAAGGCGGCATCAAGCTTGTTGGCAATTCACGTCTTAAGGGATATACCATCGCGAACGTTGACAAGCCCCGTGACGGCGAGGCTCTGTGGCAATACGCATTTTCAAAGCACAACAACATACTTGCAATCATCTCCTCAAACATAACTCCCGTAAATTCAATTTTGACCAAGAAGCTTACGAATGAGGCGGGCTATAACACCGCGGCAATTATGGCAAGCAGTGCGGGAATCGACCAAGCTGAAGGCCCCTATATGCTCATGACCAAGGTTTCAGAGGACAACAAAACCTTAAGCTTTAAATACTATTCCCCTGTCAGTGGTTATATTGATTCAACCGAGGTTGTGGTAAAGCTTGACAATATAGCAACTCTCACCGAGCCTACAACGGTTGACGGACTTCCCACAATAGCGCTTCAGCAAAACGGTGCTAACAAGTCCTACATCCTCGGATATGCGGGTAACACCTTCCGTCCTAATGCAAATATGACGAGAGCCGAGGCTTGTACGATTTTTGCAAGACTCCTCCTCAATACACAGACCATTCCCGACGGATACGCAACTCGCTTTGAAGACGTCAAGATGGGCGACTGGTTCTACAATGCTGTTGCGTACCTCGACCAGTGCGGCTTCTTCTTCCGCAACAAGAACACCACTTATAAGCCTAACGAGCCTATAACGAGAGCGGAATTCGTTGAGCTTGCATATCTTGCCTCAAACCTTGCAGAGAGTGACGAGATTATAGAATTTGCAGACGTACCGAAGGATCACTTCTACTACAATTCAATTATTGCGGCGGCAAGCTCGGGTCTTGTAAACGGCTATGAGGATGCCACCTTCCGTCCCGATAACACAATAACGAGAGCAGAGGTTGTAACCGTAGTAAACAGACTTCTTAACCTTGTAGTAAATGACGAAACAGTGCTTGCAGACAAGCTTGAAAACACCTTTGTTGACATTGGCACACACTGGGCAAAGTTAAACATCCTTATGGCATCCAACTCCAACGTATCAACGAAAAACTCCTATACCGCAACACTTGACGGTGTATCCGATGAGGGTGCAAATCTTATTTTCAAGAACAAGAGAATGAAGCTCTCGGTCAACAAGAAAAACGGTAAGGTTACGGAAATCATTAACCTTGAAAATGGTCAGGACGTAAATTCAGAAACCAAAAATCCTCAATTTATTTATCTGTCTCTCTCGGGCGGTGCCAAGGTATCCCCCACAAGCATCACGCTTGAAGGAAACAGAATCAAGGTGACCTTCAAGACCGGAGACGTCATTTATATGCTTGCCTACGTTCACGATGACTTTATGGCATTCGAGCTTGATTCCTCCGTACCTAAGACCTACGAAAGTGTAACCTTTGCAAATCTGTCAACAAATCTTGAAATGCTTTTCACTCCCGACTCCTACCGACTCGGCTCAATGGCAATGACGGCAAACGTGCTTACACATATGAGCGGTATGGGTGCTTCCAACTCATCCTACGCAACCGTGCTCACAAAGTACGATTGGGGCACCATCGGCTCAAAGCACGGCTTTGCACTTTCCACCAACGCTGAAAACGCAGAGTGTCTGCAAAAGCTTTCCAACACCATTGATCGTTCAAAAGGTCTTGCGAACGTTACCGGAGGTCCCTTTAGCCGTGTTAACGCCGACGTTTCGGGTGACTACGCAATGCTTTACGACGCAACCTATGACAATATGGTGAACGTTGTAAAGTATGCCAAGGAGTTTGACATTGACCAGATTGATATTCTTTTCGGTCCTCAGGGCTACCGTCCCGGTGACTATTACTTTGCATCTCTTGAAACGGGCACGGCAAAGGAATTCGGAGACACCGTCGGTAAGCTTGCCGAGGAAAACGGAATAATTCTCAGTCTTCACACCTACGCATTCTATATTGATTACGATGCCGTAGGAATACTTGCCAATCCCAAGTGGACAAGGCAGCTTGAAACAATGCCCGACGTATACACTCTCAGAGGCAATCTTACAAAGACCAAGGAAAGCATCAAGACCAACGAGGATGCGTCAGGCTTTGATATGACGAAATCCTTCTTCTACCGAAACAGCCGTTATATTATGATAGATGACGAGATCATACTTGTAGGTGCAGGTACTCCCGACGGATTTATCAAGTGTAAGCGCGCACAGTGCGGTACAAAGCCACAGAAACACCAAGACGGCACGAAGATTTATCACCTTTCGGGATACTTCAATCGATTTGCTCCCAAGATTGGCTCGGAGCTTTTCTATCACATTGCCGACCTTACCGCACAGACCTACAACGATGGCAGATTCAATATGCTCTACATTGACGCCATTGACGGTCTTAGCAAGCACGACGGTGCAACCGCTTATACGACCGACCATTACTACTATTTCCAAATGTTCATTCACAGAATTCTCTCACAGTGCAATAACGACCCAATCATCGAGTTTTCATCGAGTGCACCTCAAACCTGGAACGTAAGAGGACGAGTCGGAGCGTGGGATACAGCATCAAGAGGTATTAAGGCGTTTATTAACGAGCATAGACTCGTAAACCTTGAAAGTGAACGAAGCAATATGGTATCCACTCTCGGATGGACGGCATTCTTCCCTGACTCCGCACCTATGGGAGGTATGAGAAACACCCTCCACAAGACTATATTCGAGGATGACCTTGACTATATCGGCTCAACAGCGGTCGCTTACAATATGTCAAACGTTTACGGAAGCTTTGACCCCAAGGAAATAGATGCAAATCCCGAAATGTATGCAAACATGAAATATTACGAATTTTACAGTCGCATTCGCAAATCGGGATATTTCACCGAGGCTACAAGACAAAAGGTTATGGACAAGATTGACAAGGGCGGCGAATTCAAGATCATTGAAAAGTCTCCCGGTGAATACGCCTTCCTGGAAATGTACTACGCAAAGAGCAACGTAGGTAACTGGAAGGATAACACCGCATTCAACGGAAACAACCCCTTCAAAACTCAAGAGCCTTATATTCGTATTGAGGGCAGATGGTCTACCCTTTCCGAAAACGAGCTGCTTCTTGCAACCTTCGATGAAAATAACCCCATTTCCGGACAGAAGCTTACACAGTCTATCGGTCTTAACCTTCTTGAAAACATGGTTTACAAGTTCAAGGTAAAGGGCACGGGACGTGACGGAGACGCACTCCTGATATCTCTTCTCGGCGGTGTAGTTTCGGGTGAGACGGGCGGTAGAATCGACCACTTCATCGACCTCAACTTCGAGGGCTGGCGTGAAATGGTAATCGTGGATGCCGACAACGGGGATTATGATTTCCACAAGTACGTATTTGACGGTGTTAAGACCTCAGGAATGCAATATTCAACCTACCGTGTCGTTCCTCTGTACAATTTCATTGACAACATCACAATCCGCACCTGCGGTGAAACCGCCAAAAATGCGCAGATAAGCTCAATCTACGCTTACAAGCAGGTTGAAGCAGAGGTTAAGAATCCTACCGTTACCGTTGGTAACAGCTCAATAACCTTCAACACGACACTAAAGGGTAGTGAATATCTTGAGTTTGATCCTGCAACCCGCAAGGCACATGTGCATCACGCAGACCAAACCATCACCGAGGTGTCAAGCATCAGCGGAAGCCTTGAAATACCAAGCGGAAGCTTCAACGGTACTTATACCGCATCAGCCACGACCAATGCACCTATTCGTGCAAGAATTGTCCTCGGCTTCTCTGGTGAGGAAATTACAAACTGATAAAAATAACGCTACGGTCAAGCCGTAGCGTTATTTTTCTTGAATATTCTATTGTATAACGGAAATGCGATAATCAAGGAGCATACTCCCGAAAGAAGCTTTCCGACGATAACGTAGAGTATATACGCATCATCAAACGCCATCGTGAACGCTAAATGTCCTGCAAAGGTAAATGCAGCAGAAACGGCAAAGGCAGAATTGACCATTGCGCCCTTTGAATCCATATCATTCATCATCTGAAAGGTCGTGGCGTTCGTGGCAAGATTTGAAACAAGTCCGACCGCCGAGGTCTTATTTATACCAACCCTTGTTGCAAATGCCGACAGAGGCTTATCAAGTAATCTTGATATGATATACATAAAAGGAAACGCACCGCTCATAACGATTGAAGCATTAACACAGACCATTGCGCCGTTTTCGATCGTTTCAAGTCCTTTGACCAGCTCAACACCTATGAGGAATCGCAGTATCCCAAGAGCAAGTCCTATGGTGATGAGAGCCTTGATAAAAAAAGCTATTCCCTTGAATATTTTAACGCATATATCGGGTATAAGCAAAAGTCCCAAAGCAATTATTACAGAAAAGATTACAAGCGGCAAAACGTTAATTATAAGCGTTTTGAGAGGGATGGAAAGCATAAGACCTGACACAAAGCATCCAATGGGCACGGTAACGATACCGCAAAGAATACCTACCATAAGCTCCTTCACGTTATTTTTGACGATTCCGAGAGCAAAAGGAATTGTGAAGGAAACGGTAGCACCCATCATTGAAGAGACAACAAGTGCGTTGAATTTACCAACCTCAACGTCTTTTGCCACCTCTACACAAAGAGGTGCTCCTCCCATATCGTTAGCAAAAAACGCCGCGGGAATTACAGATGGATCAATGCCAAAGGTGTTGTACACAAAATCAAAAACCGGTCTTAAAAGGTCAGCAAGCAACGGAGATATTACAATCATACCCGTCATTGAAAGCATCATAGTACCAAGAAGCATAAAGCCCTTGTCAAACTCCTTGCCGAGTCCAAGTCTGCTTCCGAATATTCTGTCAATTGCCGCAATAACAGAAAAGACAACCATTATGTAAGAAACAAAATTCATAAACGCCTCATAATGCTACGGCACAAAAGCCATTTTTGGTCAATATATATTTTTCATTAAAGCCCGCTTCGATAAGAAGGTCTCTTGCAAGGTCAAATCCACAATCAAGGAACTCTCTGTTGTGACAGTCCGAGCTTATAACGGCACCGTAGCCTTGTGCTTTAAGCTCACGCATAATTTCAAGCGTCGGATAAGGAGTTGTGCGATATCCTCTTGAGATAGCACCCGTATTGACTTCAAAAACTTTGCAACTCTCTGCAAGAGTATGTAACGCCTCTAAAGCATATTTTTTGTATTTCTCAGATTCGGTATCAAAGAAATCATTAGTCTCAGAATGCTTGGT
>JAFYTG010000064.1 GCA_017558945.1 Clostridia bacterium | reverse complement strand
ATGGAAAAAGATATTATAAACAAGGGTTTGGAATTTTTACTAACCAAAAACGATACACATCCTCTCCTTGCAGTAAGAGCATATGAAGCTCAAAAGTTTGCCAATTCTGACGAGTACAAAAAAATTATTGGCAAATAAAAACAACCTAAGCATACCAAATTTGCACCAAATCAAATTTCAAGACAAAAAGAAAACCCCGAAAACCGTGATGGTTTCGGGGTTTTTGAATACTCTGTAAGATAAGAAATTATCTCTTTGAGAACTGAGGTGCGCGACGAGCTGCTTTGAGACCGTACTTCTTTCTTTCCTTCATTCTGGGGTCACGAGTGAGAAGTCCTGCCTTCTTGAGAAGAGAATGATACTCTTCTGCGGAAGCCTGGTCGAGAGCACGAGCGATTCCGTGACGGATTGCACCTGCCTGACCTGATACACCGCCGCCTACAACGGTACATACAACGTCAAACTTACCCTCGGTAGAGGTTACTGCGAAGGGCTGGTTTACAACGAGCTTGAGTGTGTCAAGTCCGAAGTAATCGTTGATGTCACGCTTGTTGATGGTAACAACACCGGTTCCGGGATAGAGACGAACTCTTGCAATAGATTTCTTTCTTCTGCCTGTACCATAGAAGTAAGGCTTTGCACTTGTATAATTCATATTTCTATTCCTCCCCTATTATTTAACCTCAACTGCAACGGGCTGCTGAGCCTGCTGGTTGTGTTCTGCACCTGCGTATACCTTAAGACGGGTAAGGCTCTTTGCACCGATTGCGTTGTGGGGAAGCATTCCCTTAACTGCAAGGGTGATTGCCTTCTCAGGATTCTTTTCCATGAGAACCTTGTAAGGAATTTCCTTAAGGCCTCCGATGTAGCCTGAATGATATCTGTACTTCTTCTGTTCAAGCTTCTTACCTGTGAGAACTGCCTTAGCCGCATTGATAACGATTACGTATTCACCGCAATCAACGTGGGGAGTGAACTCAGGTCTATGCTTACCGCGAAGAATGTCCGCAGCCATAACCGCTACCTTACCGAGAGTCTTGCCCTCAGCATCGATAACGTACCACTTACGTTCAACGGTTTCTGCTTTAGCCATAAATGTTGACATTATGATTTCCTCCAAAATTTATCGTTTTATTTACCAGTACATTATAACCAAGTTATTCCGTTTTGTCAACACATTTTTTAAAAAAATTCAATTTATTTTACCATTCCTCGTTTTTTCTCTCGTTATCTCATTTTTTCTCACTTTTCCTTATTTGCAATTCATCAATTTCTATTGACAAGAGGGCTTTGAAACCGTATAATATACTGGAAAATAACTAAAAAGGATTGTTTATGAACATAAAAAGAATACTCAGCTACACAAGGCGTGCGGTTGATACCTACAATATGATAGAGGAAGGCGACAAGATTGCCGTCGGAGTATCAGGAGGTAAGGACTCTCTTACCCTGCTCGCTTCCCTTGCACATCTCAAGCTCTTTTACCCGAAGAAATTCGAGCTTATCGGAGTTACCATAGATATGGGCTTTGAGGGAGCGGACTTTACAGAAATCGCAAAATTCTGTGAGGAGCTGAAGGTACCCTTCCACGTCGTAAAAACCCAAATATCTCAGGTAATATTCGAGGCAAGGCAGGAGGAGTCTCCCTGCTCACTCTGTTCAAGAATGAGAAGAGGAGCCCTGAACGATGCTGCCGACGAGCTTGGCTGTAACAAGGTGGCTCTCGGTCATCACAAGGACGATGTGATTGAAACGTTTTTTATGAACATATTCTTTGCAGGAAGCATATCTACCTTCTCCCCCGTCACATATCTTGACCGCTCGGGAATTACCTGCATACGTCCGCTCGTGTACACTCCCGAAAAGGATATAAAATATTTTGCATCAAAGGAAAACCTTCCCACTCTTCCCAAGCTCTGCCCCGCAGACGGCTATACACAGCGTGAAAACGTAAAGCAGAGGCTTGCGGAAATAGAAAGAAATATGCCCGACCTCAAAAACAAGATTTTCGGTGCAATCGAAAGAGGAAATATTTCGGGATTCGGTAAATAAATCGCGTTCATTCTCATATACTAAAAGTAAGGCGAAAAAACTTCAACATATGGGAGTGATTATATGACGATTGAAAAAAACACTAAAAAGCCTACCGTACGCTTCAGGCAGGTAACGGAGCGCTTCTGCTCACAAATCGGTGATAACGTGGTGGTTATGCAAACGGTAACAGACGATAGCGAAACCTTCAGCTGTATGAATTCCGCCTCTTGTCCAAACAGTTATGAGTGCAGAAACAATTTTAAATCATAATCCAAATTGAAAACGGTCTAAAAAGACCGTTTTCTTTTTTATCCCTATTTAAAATCTCAAATCGTATATGAACTATATATCCACACAAAAAAATTGGAAATTTAGGCAAATCTTATTTCATCAAGTCAATTTCTTAATTTTAGCAATAAATTTTAAGAGGGGTATCTCACCCCTCTTAAAGTTTAATTATCCCAGTTATGCCAAACGTTAGTAACGTCCTCATTTTCCTCAAGCGCATCAAGGAGTCTGTTCATCTTGGTAATATCGTCCTCCTCGGTAAGCTCGGAATAGGTAGACGGAATTTTATCCTGCTCGGCAGAATTTATCTTATAGCCTGCGCCCTCAAGTGCAGTCTTTACTGCATCAAGGTCTGCAGGGTCTGTGGTTATCTCGAAGAAGCCCTCCTCAGCTGCGACGTCCTCTGCACCCGCCTCAAGAGCCGCCTCCATGATGGTATCCTCGTCGATATCCTCATCCTCGTTGTCAACGACAATCATACCCTTATTGGTAAACATAAAGCTTACACATCCTACTGCGCCAAGGTTTCCTCCGAACTTGTCGAAGTAATGACGAACCTCGGATGCGGTACGGTTACGGTTGTCGGTGGTTGCCTCAACCATTACCGCAATTCCAGAAGGACCGTAGCCCTCGTAATAAATAACCTCGTAATCAGCAGCATCGTTTGAGGAAGCCTTCTTGATTATACGGTCGATGTTATCGTTGGGTACGTTGAGAGACTTTGCCTTGGTGATAAGGTCACGAAGCTTCGTGTTGGATGCGGGATCGGGTCCACCCTCCTTAACGGCAACGGCAATCTCCTTACCTACCTTTGTAAAGACCTTCGCCTTTTGTGCATCGGTCTTTTCTTTTTTGTGCATAATATTTTTCCACTTGGAATGTCCTGACATTTATAAACACCTCTTTAAATTTTTTCTGTTTTTTCCATACCGATAAGCCAAAGGCCGTTACCGATAACGTTTCTTGTGACCTTGCAGATTGCAAGTCTTACTCCCTTTTCCTCATCACTTGCACGAAGGATGGGACAGTTGTGATAGAATCTGTTGAACGCGTGGCACACGTCGAGCAGGTATCTCGAAATAACCGAAGGCTCATGCTCATCAAGTGCCTGACGGACTCTCTCGGAGAAGCGTGCCAGAATACTTATCATTTCCTTTTCCTCGGCGCAAAGAGCAACGTCTGCGGAGGGCTCGGCGTATTCACCCGCCTTTTCAAGAATACTGCAGGTACGGGCGTAGGTATACTGAACGTAAGGACCGGTATTTCCGTCAAAGTTGAGAGCATCCTCCCAAATGAAGTTAATATCCTTTATTCTGCCGGTCGAAAGCTGATTGAAGAGTACGGCACCAACACCAACCTTGCGCGCAATCTCCTCCTTGTTTTCGCAATCGGGATTCTTCTCCTCAATAACGGCGCGAACACGGGAAATTGCCTCGTCAAAGAGGTCTGTGAGAAGAACTGCGTTACCCGCACGGGTTGCAAGCTTCTGTCCGCCAACGCTTATCTTACCGTAAGGAACGTGTACAAGCTGGTCCTCCCAATCGTATCCCATAAGACCGATAACCTTGAAGAACTGTGCAAAGTGGAGGCTCTGTCCTGCATCGGTAACGTAAATACACTTATCAAAATTATAGGTATTCTTACGGTAAAGAGCCGCAGTTATATCACGGGTTGCGTAAATGGTTGAGCCGTCACTCTTGAGAATGATACAGGGAGGCATATTGTAATCGTCAAGAGGAACTATCTTTGCGCCGTCACTCTCAACGAGAAGTCCCTTTTCGTCAATCTCACGGACTACCGCATCCATCTTATCGTTGTAGAAGCTTTCGCCCGAATAGCTCTCGAAGTCAATTCCGAGAAGATTGTAGGTAGCCATAAACTCCTTGAGGCTTATTTCCCTGAACCAACGCCAGATGGAAAGAAGCTCCTCGTCGCCGTTCTCCATTTTTGTGAACGCCGCACGAGCCTCGTCGTTGAGGGAGGGGTCCTTTTCCGCTTCTATATAGAACTTCTGATAGATACGCTCAAGCTCCTTAACGCCAAGACGCTCTACCTCCTCACGACTTCCCCATCTCTCATAGGCAACTGCAAGACGTCCGTACTGTGTGCCCCAGTCACCGAGATGGTTAATGCCGTAGCACTTGTATCCCGCAAACTCGTAAATTCTCTTAATGGAATTTCCGATTGCGGTAGTGCCGAGGTGTCCGATGTGAAATCTCTTTGCCATATTGGGTGAGGAATAGTCAATACACATTGTCTTGCCTACTCCGTCGGTAAGTCTGCCGATATTCTCTCCATCATCAAGAAGTCCCTTGAGAGTCGAGGTAATAACGTAGCCGTCGGAAATAAAGGCGTTGAGGTATCCCGAAACCGCCTCAATTCTCGATGCTTCGGAAAATTCAAGCCCGTCTGCAAGTCCCGATGCAATCTGCACGGGAGAGGTACGAAGGGTACGGGAGAGCTTGAAGCAAGGGAGCGCTACGTCTCCCATTTTGGGGTCGGGCGGATATTCAAGCATATTCGCTATCTCCTCGGGAGAAAGCTCTACCGAATATACCGCTGAAATCTTTTCTGAAAGTGCTTTTGAAAACAGGGTTGCAAATTTCTGCATATGGTCTCCTTATTCTATCGTTATACCGTCCTTGTAATTCGCATCAAAAACGGTTATATGTGTTTTACCTTTGTTAAGCTTGGCAATAGTGCCGTCGGTATTCTTTAAAACGAGAGGTGCATTTTCATTCTCGCGCGACCAATTAATGCTCACGCTCTTGCCTGCGGTAACGAGTATTCCGCTTCCCTCTCCCGTGAAGGTTATGTCAAGCCTCAGATACTCATCTACGACCTTTTGCTTTGTGAAAAGTATGACGAGATTTTCGAAGGCAATAGTTTCTCCCGTTGCCTCGTCGATATGAGGCTCACCGTAGCTTTCCTTATAGTACTTACCGTCCTTATAGGTAAAGCGTGGGGATATGTAGGCACTGTGATTTATTTTAACCGTCTCGGCGGTATCTCCGTCGGGAGCGGTCGTCTCACCGTAAAATTCAAAGGTTGAGGAGGGATTTTCAAGCTCGGTCTTATATCCGAGAGCTTTGAATGCCTCGTAAAGCTTTTCTCCGCTCGTTTCAAGTGAATGCTCATATCCGCGGGAGTAACGCTTATCGGAATCTCGCCAGAACGTGCCCGACGGGAGATCCTGCATGGTTATCTCATCCACGTTGTCGTAGCCCGAGGCAATGTCACGGTTGTAGAAATATGAGCTTCCACCTGCGTGAACAAGTATTGCCGAATGAATATGGGCAACGTCGAGAAAATAGTCACGGGCGCTTCTTACCGCGCCTATTTCACCAACCTTGGAAATATCGGAATAAACTCCGACCAGTCTGGTAACGCCACCTTCGGCATTCCACTCCCACACAACGTCGGCATCACCGACGGATACCTGCGGAAGCGCAATATTGTGGTTATTCAAAACTACTGCTACGGGTCTTATTCTTGCCTCCTCGGGAGTACACGGCAATCCCGTAAGAATGGAGCTTGCAGTCAGCACTTCTTCATCGGGCTCAGGCTCAACGGGAACGGGCTCAGGCTCGGGCTCCGGAGCTTCGGGCTGTATGACCGGGGCTATCACATCGGTATCTGGAGGCTCGGGAGCCGGAGGCTTATCCGAACAAGAGATAAGAAAAGTAGATAAGATACACAACAGTAATATTACCCGTTTCATAGCTGACGTCCTTTCTTTATCAATCCTTCAGGTATTCACCGAGCGCCGAAACGCTCTCTGCAATGAATACCGCTTTTTTATGCTCATCGGCTGTTCCGTAGCCATAGGCAACACCGATTGAAGCAATGCCGTTTTCAATGCCTGCCTCGGTGTCAAACAGACGGTCGCCTATCATAACTGCCTCATCGAGCGGTGCACCCGATACTCTTAGAGCCTCAGCAAGCACTCCGCTTTTCTCGGAAAGTCTGCCGTCAAAGGTTGCTCCGACGGTGTAGGTGAAATAACGCCTTATATCAAAATGCTCAAGTATCCGCTCGGCATAAACGAGAGGCTTTGAGGTTGCAAGAATCAAAACGTGATTTTTCGACAAGGTCTCAAGAAGCTCGGGGATTCCGTCATAAAGCCGACACTCGAAAATTCCCTTTTTGGGATACCGTTTGCGGTACCATACAACAGCCTCCTCGGCATCCTCCTCGGAAAGACCGAAGCGTCTCATAAACTCATCCTTGAGCGGAGGTCCGATAAAGCTCAAAAGGTCCTTCTGCTCGGCAGAAATACCGAAATGCTCAAGAGCGTATTTTACGCAGGCGGTAATACCGTCGAACGGGTCTGTGATAGTTCCGTCAAGGTCGAAAAACAAATACTTATACATATTAGTCTCGATAGGTAACCGAATCGTCGGTCATAGAATCAATTATCGCAAGCGACTCAACGCGTATACCCTTGCTTCTTATAAGGTCTCCTCCGCGCTGGAAGCCCTTTTCGATTACAGAGCCGCATCCGACAAGCGTTGCGCCCGCCTGACGAACGAGCTCAACAAGACCCTCCATTGCACATCCGTTTGCAAGAAAATCGTCAATGATAAGAACTCTGTCCTCGGGCTTTAAAAACTCCTTGGACACAATTACGGTATAGGTGCGTGAATGTGTGAAGGAAACTATATCGGTAGAATAAACGTCACCCGCAATATTCTTGGTCTTGTTCTTCTTGGCGAAAAGAACGGGGGTCTTGAAATACTGCGCCGCAATACAGGCAATACCTATGCCCGAAGCCTCAATGGTGAGAATTTTGGTAACGTTATCATTTTCAAAGCGACGGTAAAATTCCTTACCTATCTCATTCAGAAACTCAACGTCTATCTGATGATTCAAAAAGCAATCAACCTTAAGAATATTACCGGGAAAAACCTTTCCCTTGGAGTCAATCATTTCACGAAGCTTTTTCATAAACACACCCTCGGATTTATCCTTTTCGTATTAAATATTGCATAATTATTTAATATTATACTATATTTTATCAATTTTGGCAAGACCTTCCCGCCTTTTTTGCTTGTTGTTTTGCAACAATTTTCAAAAGAGCTTCTCTCGGAATAAAACGTGATGCGAAAACGAGCATACGGGTCTGCAAATTCGGATATATTATACGCTTGCCCTTAAGTACTCCGTCAACAGCCTTTCTCGCGGCGAGCTCGGGAGAAATCGCTCCGATGCCGTGTGAAATACCGTCGGCAAGTCCGAATTCCGTTTTAACGGGTCCGGGGCAAAATACCGAAGCGGTCACACCGCTTTTTCGAAGCTCGTAGGAGATAGCCTCGGACAAATGTAAAACATACGCCTTTGAAGCGTAATAGGATGAAAACAATGGACCTGAGAAAAATCCCGCCGAGGAGGACACGTTGAGTATCCTTCCCGTTCCCCTTTTTACAAAGGCTTTAGCATAAAGCTTTGTCAGCATATGAAGTGCTATGATATTGAGCGAAAGCATTTGTCTTTCACGCTCAAGGTCGGTTTTACAAAACTCTCCGAAAACTCCGCAGCCTGCCGAATTGACGAGCAGGTCTATATCTGAATACTTTTTAAAAAGTCTATCACACTCCTCCTCTGAGGTAAGGTCACATACCTCAAAAGCAGAGCAGTCAAGCTCACTTGCAAGTGACTTAAGCCTTTCCTCTCTGCGAGCAACGAGCACCGTCTCCCATCCGATAGAGGATAAATACTTTGCAATCTCTCTGCCGATTCCTGACGATGCTCCCGTAATCAAAGCCTTCATAATACCACCTCCGAATAAAATTATATGGACTTTACACCGTTTTGTCAAGGCAAGATTTTTTATGTGGTGTAGTATTGTCAATGATGTGAGACTAAAAAAATAAAAAATAAAAGTAAAAGGTTCAGTCAAACGCTTTT
>JAFYTG010000063.1 GCA_017558945.1 Clostridia bacterium | reverse complement strand
TATTATATGGTAGAGGAGGGTGTTGAAACAAAGATACTTTCCCTTGAGGTGCTTGACGGAATTACAACCATCGGAAACTGTGCCTTCTACAAGTGCACCAAGGCGACGAGCGTTGTCATTCCCGACAGCGTTACAGCAATCGGTCAGAACGCCTTCTGGGTATGTGCGAGACTCAAGACTATCACACTTCCCGAGACGGTGACCAAGATCAGTAAGTACGCCTTTAACGGTTGCACCTCTCTTATCTCAATCAACCTTCCCGATGCGATTGATACACTCGGCGAGGATATCTTCATTAAGTGTAACACCGAGGGTATTACAGTAAAAACCACAAACGTCAATGTGATGAGATATCTTATCAACAATTACGAAAATATCACGATAGAATAATCGGCGAAAGGGCTATAAGTGACTTATAGCCCTGACCTCATCCCGATTTTCTTAAGGAGAAAAGAAATGAAAAAGCTTTATGCATTAGCGTTGACAGTTCTTATTCTGTTTACTGCTGCTGTCAGTGTAAGTGCGACTCAGGATTCTGCGGTTATCGTTAAGGATACCGTTCTCAAGGCGACCGTCACGGTTGACGGAAATCTTGACCCCGCTTACCTTCAGTCAATGCAGGTCAAGATCAATCCACCGAAATATGCAGGTGCGGAAACTCAGGTAAGGGCAACCGTGTATACTCTTTATGACGACAAGTACGTTTACGTTTTCTATCAGGTAGAGAACGATACGACTCTTATGTCGGGAGACCCCGATTATATTGCCGACCATCCGCATCCGTCCCTTAACGATGCGGTTGAGCTTCGTATCGGTGATGACCTCGGGGAGAAGCTTCCCGAGTACACCGGTTCTATCGCAGCTCATCACCTCTTCATCATGGATGCTTATGGCAAGAGATTCTCTTGCTATGAGGATGCTATGGAGGATTACACGGAATATATGAAGGGTGCCGCAAAGATAGTTTCTGCAACAGCCTACAACGTCGAGATGGCTATTCCGCTTGTTAACCCATTTGAAGAGGGCGATATCATTCAGTTCAACTTCCAGGTAGACGACCTTCAGGACGACGTCGGTACTACGGGCTATGTCGGTCTCGGTGATACCTATATGAATCTCACGGATTTTTATATCGGTGGTGCAGTAAACGGTTGGGTGACTCCCGAAGAGCCGGATGATTCTTCAACACAGAAGGTAAAGCATATAAGCTATACTGATATTGTAGGTAATAAGCACTCGAATGCAATAAAGGTACTTTCCGCACTCGGAATAATAGGTGGATATCCAGACGGCATATTTATGCCTAACGAAAAAGTTGAACGTGATGTGATGGCAAAACATTTATACACGTTAAAAACAACGCTTAACGATGCAGACCCGGTAAGTGAGGATGTTTTTTCTGATGTTACTCAAACCTACTGGGCAGCAGGATATATAAAGTGGATATCGGATATGAATATCATGGGTGCATATGCTGACGGCACTTTTCGACCTGATGATTTTGTCACTTATGATGTTGCCTTAAAATTGATTTGTAATATTCTTGGATATACTGATTTTGATTCTTCGCTTTGGCCCACAGACGTCAGAGCAAAAGCTCTTATTGACCTAAAGCTTGGCGAAAATATTGATAATCTTTATGGCTCTGATGAAATTACAAGAGCCCAATTAGCACAGGTTTTATATAATGCACTTTTTGCGTCTATGAATGAAACAAAAATTGTATATGATTATTATTATGATTCTTATGGGAATCGGATACAGGTTCCCGTAGAGGTATCCAAGACGCTTGCAGAAGACGTATGGAGCGTTACAGATTGTATTTATACCATAGTCGGTTCCAATGGCGATAATGTGATTAGCATAAGCGATGGAAATGATATTACAGCATATTTGCTGAAAGACCTTGGTATGGAATCATATAGTTCAAACATAGAATCCTTGGTAGATGAAAGAGTTGGATTTGTTAAAAAAGACGGTAAACTGATTGCTACCTATATTGATACGTCAAGCTTCGAAACACCCGTTGAGCCCGAAACACCCGTTGAGCCCGAGGATAAGGAGCCGAGAATCGTTTCCTATTCCTTTAAGCTTCCCGATAAGACCGAGTATTATAAAGGTGAGTATGTTAACACAAAAGGAATGAAGCTTATCGTCACCTATGACAACGGCAATACCGTGGACGTAACGAGTCGGGCAACCGTCGGCAATACGTATACGTCTGCGTTTGGCACTCACTGGGTCACGGTAACCTATGAGACCGTCAAGGCTGTTTTTGCCGTAGAAGTGGTCAATACCGTATCGGGTGAGGCGGGAGATAACGTTAAATGGACTCTTGACTCGAATGGAACTCTTACCCTTACGGGTAGCGGTGCTATGACAAATTACATTTACGGTAAAGACCCTGCTCCGTGGTATAATATGCGAGGTAACGTAACGAGCGTAAAGGTCGGAGAGGGTATTACCTCAATCGGAGATTCTGCCTTTGAGTATATGGCAGGACTCAGAAGTATCACGCTTCCCCAATCCATCAAGGCTGTTGGTAATTATGCCTTCCGAGGTAGCTATAAGCTTAATTCTGTGAAAATTCCCGATGCAGTAACGAGCATAGGCTACAAAGCCTTTGACGGCATCCCCGGTGTAATGCTTATGGGTAATTCGGGTATATACGCCGAGGAATACGCCAAGAAAAACTCCTTGCACTTCATTTCGCTTGACGTGATGTCGGGTAGTGCGGGAGAAGGCGTTGAATGGACTCTCGATATGAGCGGTACTCTTACCCTTACGGGTAGCGGTGCAATGAGAAATTATATTTACGGCGAGGACCCTGCACCCTGGTATAATAACCGAGCGCTGATACGTACGATTGTTGTTGACTCGGATATTACCGATATCGGTAACAATGCATTTGAGTATGCAGGTAACCTCAAAAAAGTATCTCTTCCCTCAGGACTTGCAAGTATCGGAACCTACTCCTTCCGAGGTGCTACAACGCTTTCCTCAATCAAGCTTCCTTCCTCAATTTCAAGCATTGGCACGGGAGCCTTTGCCGATTGCTACGAGCTTGTAGCATACGTCGATGCCGACAGCTATGCCGAGGAATACGTTTCCTCCAACGGTATTCCGTTTGTTTCGCAGGATGATTCCGCAAATATAATTGCAAGCGGTAATGCAGGTAAGTCAATCGAGTGGAAGCTTAGTGACGACGGCTTGCTTACTCTTACGGGCAGTGGCTCGATGTATGATTATTATTACGGTGGTAATTATGATAGAGCACCGTGGCGTGAAAACCAGGAAGACATAACGAAGGCTGTAATTTCAGAAGGTATAACCTACATAGGAGAAGGAAGCTTTTCCTGGTGTGAAAACCTTGAAAGCGTGGTAATTCCCAAGGGGGTTGAAACGATTGGAGACTTCGCGTTCTGGTCTTGCTCAAGTCTCAGTGAGCTCATTGTTCCCGACGGAATAAAAACTATTGGGAACTATGTCTTCTCTTATTCGGGCTTGAAATCCATTACGATTGCCAACACGGCGTCCTATATCAGCCCATGGGCATTCAGCTATCGTAATACGGGACTTACGATTTACGGCTTCACGGGAGGCTATGTTGATACCTATGCCAAGAGCCGTGGAATAAACTTCGTCTCCTGCGGATATTCCTATGAGGATAATCGAGGTACAGCAGGTGATGAAATTGATTGGATACTTGACGAGAAGGGCTTGCTTACTCTGTCAGGTACGGGAGAGATGTACGACTACGTATACAATTCCTCAAGCAACCGGGCTCCTTGGTATGATAAGCGTGACAGAATTCTGGAAATTGAGGTTTCCGACGGAATAACCTATATCGGAAACAGTGCGTTCTATAATTGCGACACCGCAACGGGTGTCAGCCTGCCCGACAGCGTAACCGAAATCGGATACTCGTCGTTCTATGATTGCGACGCTATACAGAGCGTTACTCTCCCCGAAACGCTGAAGAAAATAGGAGGTAATTCCTTTGCCTTCTGTACCTCTTTGACCGACGTGAGTATACCCGACAGCGTTGAGACTATGGGTAGCTATGCGTTCTATAATTGCTCAAGCCTTACCAACGTACAAATAGGCTCGGGTGTGAAGACGATAGGCGCTCAGCCCTTTACCCATTGTACCTCTCTTAAAAATATTACCGTTGACGGAGAAAACGAGCACTTCTCAAGTCATAACGGAATACTTTATAATACGGATAGGACTGTTTTGATTAGCTGTCCTCCCGCAAAAACTCTGGTAACGATTCCCGACGGCGTTATAACCATTGAAGACCATGCATTTGCTTACTGTAATTATCTGATAAGCGTGTCCATACCCGACGGAGTTACCGCTATCGGAGCAGGTGCCTTCCGTGGTATCGGCGCGTCGAATATATATATTCCTGACAGCGTGACCGAAATCGGAGACTCAGCTTTTGCGGAATGTTCAAAGCTTACAAGCGTGAATATTCCGTCTGGCGTTACCGAAATCAGCACGTATGCCTTTGCCAATTGCGACTCCTTGGAAAGCATAAGCATTCCGAAGGGAGTCGAAACGATTGGAAGCATGGCGTTTTACGACTGTTACTATCTTGAATCCGTAAGCCTTCCCAACGGATTGACGACTATCGGAAACAATGCATTTTCACGTTGCAGATATTTGGATTCCATTACAATTCCTGAAAGCGTTACTGAAATCGGTGACGATGCGTTCTATGGCTGCGGATGGGGAGATATCGTTATTTACGGAGCCAAGGACAGCTATGCCGAGAAATACGCAGTTGAAAACGGCCTTGAGTTTGAGCCACTCAACGTTATATCAAGCTTTTACAATTTGAAATACAGTACGCAGAATTCAGAAATTGCTTCGATTGGCGGAAAGGCGTATTACGGCTATCGCTTCTTTGATTTATACAATTTCTATAATTATTCTTATGCAGTTGACACGACTACCACCGTTTCGGACGGTGCAAGACCCGCTAAAGCAGGCTACTTCTACTTCTGGAACGGTATAACCCGAGCCTACGAGCTCTTCAACGACGCCGAGTGTGATTCGGATATCGTCGAGGGGGGCGTAATAACGAGGTGTGACACCTTAAGAGGTCTTATATACGTTGACGGAGCGGTGTTCATTGATAATTACGGAAACGAAATCGACTTAAGCGATGGCATTTTAACTCCCTATGACATGAGAATTATTACCTGTAAGACCTCCTCAGTTATACCTTCCTCAATTGATCTCGTCGAGCTTCAGACACTTCTTGAGTTTGCAGAGGAAAATTCAATAGAGCTTGAATGTGCGGTCGTTATAAGCAGGGAGGATGATAACTTTACATTGGATGCAATTTTCGTCGATTACTATTATTACAGCAACGGCGAAATCGTTCGGGGCTACGATATAGCTTCCAAGCTTCTTGACACCTCCAATTCGCTCAGGATTACGGCAATGCCCGATAAGACCGAGTATTTTGCAGGCGAAGTGCTTGACACGAACGGACTTGAGCTTTCCTTTGTGGAAAGTGACGGCTATGAAACCCCAATCAGTAAAGGCTACACCGCAACCCTTGACAAGTCAAGCGCTACTGTAACGGTTGAGTATAAGGGACTTACAGTATCCTACGACGTGACCGTTCATACGGTTGAAAGTATATACATAAGCTCTCTTCCCACAAGGCTTGAATACTTTGAGGGTGATTTACTTGAGCTTGACGGCTTTGGTCTGTATGCCGTATATTCCAACGGAGAAGAGTGTCAGATTACGGACGGCTATACGGTTGATACCGATATACTCGACGTGCTTGGAGCGGTCGAGGTCACTGTTTCCTACGGTGATTATAGCGTAAGCTTTACCGTAACGGTTCAAGAGGTACCCGTTGTACTCGAGAGCGTCAGCGTTGATACTCTCCCCGAAAAGCTCTTCTACTATGAGACCGAAAGCCTTAACACCAACGGACTCGTTCTCAAGGCTGTTTACAGCGACGGCACAAGCGTTGAGATAACCGACGGATATTCCGCAACCCTTGATTATAAAGAGGGTAGGGTGAATATTGTATACGAGGACCTTGAGACATACTATGACGTTGAGGTAAGCTTTATTGAAGCGGCGTTCATTTACACCTTCGGTAAGAATGAATATTATGCCGGTGAGCGCTTTGACCCCAACGGCTACGAGCTTTACGTTCTTTATGACGATGGTGAGGAATATTATTTAACCGAGGGCTTCCGCTTCATCAACGATACTTTTGATAAGGCAGGCGAGTATGAGGTAACCCTCATTTACGGAAGCTATACCGAGAGCTTTACCGTAAGCGTTATTGCAACGCTTGACTCCATAAGCGTTACGCCTCCAACAAAGAGACAGTATACTACGGGAGATACGCTTGATACTGCAGGCATGGTTGTTACCGCAGTATTCTCCGACGGTAGCACCGTTGACGTTACCGAGCTTGCAGGCGTTGACACCTTATTGCTTGACAAGGCTGGTAAGATAACCGTTAACGTTACCTATGAGGGCTTTAGCGCAAGCTTTACCGTAACCGTTTCCGATCCTTATGAGGTTGCAAGCGGAGAAATTGACACGGTCAGCTGGTCTCTTATGTCAAGCGGTGTTCTCACCGTCTCCGGTAACGGTGCAATAGGTGATTACACGAGAAGTGTAACTGCTCCCTGGAATGAGTACAGCAAGAAGATAACCTCGATAGTGGTTGAAAACGGCATTACCTCAATCGGTAATTACGCCTTCTATAATCTTGCAAAAGCGACGGAGATGTCGATTGCCGACAGTGTTGATTATCTCGGCGTGCAGTTCATTCGAGGTACGGGCATTACCGAGCTTTCGGTTAATGCGCACACCATTTCGGCAAACGCCTTCGGACGTGCCGATAACCTTAAAACGCTCACACTCGGTGAGGGCTTTGAGAATGCTCTCGGTAATATCTTCTTCTCCGAGACGCTCACCGTCAAGGCTCCCGAAAACTCCTATGCTTATAGGTATATTGAGCTCTATGCGGAAAAGTACCCCAAGTCTCAGGCAACGG
>JAFYTG010000062.1 GCA_017558945.1 Clostridia bacterium | reverse complement strand
ACAAATGTTATCAAATTATCCTCCAAGCCCGAGGGTCTCAGCGATGCGGAGATTTTCGACGCCCTTGACCTTTCTCTCGGCTCGGATATATCAAAGCTTAAAAAGGTACTTATTCTTCCCCCCGACTTTACAAGATTTCATTCTTGTGCGGGCAAGATAACCAAGCACTATTACGATCTTCTCAAGGACACCTGCGAAATCGACATTCTTCCAGCTCTCGGCACTCATGTTGCCATGACCAAGGAGGAGCGCGAGGAGATGTTCGGAGACATTCCCTATGAGAAGTTCATCGTTCACAACTGGAGAAACGACGTTGTGAAAATCGGTGAGGTTCCCGCAGAATACGTTACCGAGGTTTCCGAGGGTCTTGTTACCAACGCTATTGACGTTGAGGTTAACAAGCTTATTATGGATCCCTCCTATGACCTTATTCTTTCCATCGGTCAGGTTGTTCCTCACGAGGTTGTGGGCATGGCTAACCGCAACAAGAATATCTTCGTAGGCTGTGGCGGTAGCCAGATGATAAACAACTCCCATATGCTCGGCGCATTCTATGGAATGGAGCGCATTATGGGTAAGGATCACTCCCCCGTACGTAAGGTATTCGACTATGCAGAGGAGCATTTCCTCAAGGATATAAAGCTCAAGTACGTTCTTACCGTAACCACTCAGACCGAGGGTAAAATCAGTATGCACGGTCTGTTCATCGGACGTGAAAGAGTATACTTTGAAAAGGCAGTAAAGCTCGCTCAGGAAAAGAACCTTACCTTCGTTGACAAGCCCTTCAAAAAGGTTGTTGTAATGCTCGACGAAAAGGAATTCAAGAGCACATGGCTCGGAAACAAGGCAGTTTACCGTACACGTATGGCAATTGCCGACGGCGGTGAGCTTATAATTCTTGCTCCCGGTGTTGACAAGTTTGGCGAGGATGCGGCAAACGATGCGCTTATCCGCAAATACGGCTACGTAGGACGTGAAAACGTGCTTAAGCTGTGCAAGGAAAACGATGACCTTAAGGGTAATCTTTCCGCCGCCGCTCATCTTATTCACGGCTCCTCCGACGGCAGATTCAAGATAACCTACTGCACCGCTCACCTTACCGAAAAGGAAGTAAGAGATGCCGCATTCGACTACATACCTTACGAGGAAGCGGCAAAGATATACAACCCCGCAGTTCTTAAGGACGGCTTCAACACACTTGAAAACGGCGAGGAAATCTACTACATCAGCAACCCTGCATTGGGTCTCTGGGCAGACCGCTCAAAGTTCTGATAAGTATAAAAAATCACTGCGTGATACCGAATATGGTATCACGCAGTTTTTTATATATTGAATTTAACCGTGCTTTTGTAGGGATAGCTGTCGGTGTAAAGCTCCACACCGTCGGGAAGCTCTCTTACGCCGAGAATCTTTCCGCCGAATTTTCTTGCCGTCACAACCTCAAGCTTGGCAGAGTCGAAAATCACTACGGAGTTAAGGGCAACCGACACAAGTATAAGCTTGTCGCCTCTTTTTACGAGTCTGCTCGTTATATCGTTTTTCATTTTCATCAGCGAGGCGAACATGGATTGCTCCTTCTTAAGCTCGTCTCTGAGAGCCGATGAAAAATCGCAAAAGGCATTTCCCACTCGCTTACCGTCAAGGGAGAAGCTGCCGTTTCCGAAGGAAAGCTTTACTCCGTAGCCGTGGTATGCGTTTTTATAGTCGCGTGTACCGTCCTTGGCAATCACAAGCTCCGACATGAATTTTTCGGCAATATACGCACCCGAAAGGCACGGAATGTCAAAGGACTCGTACTCTTCCCGTGTGTATTTCTTAAGGGCGATATTTTTGTATTGCCTCTTAAGCCCTCTGCGTATGGGGAATTCGTATTTTTTATCAAGGGTAAATGACACTTTTCCGTCGCTTGTAAATTCAACGCTGCGAGGCGGAATACCGTCAAAGTCAAAGTCACAAATTCTTTTTCTTTTTTTAATGTCTACAAACACAATGCCGTCGGTTTTGAGTATGTACAAATACCTTGAGTCCTCGGAGAATTTACCGTCGATTATTACGTTATCCACCGAAAGTTTCATTTT
>JAFYTG010000061.1 GCA_017558945.1 Clostridia bacterium | reverse complement strand
TACCAGCATTAAGTACGTTCACTTCTATGATTTACCCGACGTTGAGGTGGATGAAAAATATGCTGCCACCGAATGGGGATATCCCCTTTACAGTGGTCTTAAGACGGTAGCTCTTAACGAGAATACCTTCGCTCCCTCGGCAGCAGCCTACAAGGTGGGTACTTATAAGATTACGGGTCTTGATTCCAACAAGTCCTATAACTTCTCGAGCGACGGTAAGACCTGGACGGTTATATCAAACGTAACTGAAATTACAGGTCTTGAAATCGGCAAGTATTATATTCAGGAGTGTGCATTTGCAACTGATGCGGCATACGAGATATTCACCTTTGATATCAAGGGCGCAAACGAATTTGAAGGCACACCCGTCGCTGACGGACTTTCCATAATCGGTCTTGATGCAAGCGTTCAGTATGAGTACACTACCGTTACAAAGCTTGGCACGGGCGAGTGGGTTTCCGCTCCCGCAGGCACTACAAAGCTTGAAAACCTTGAAAACGGCTTGTACGCTATTCGTGTAAAGGCGAGCGACGGCTTCTTTGTAAGCCTTGAAAAGCTCGTTCTCGTTTACGACGGAGAGACCGACCGCACAGACATTATTTATTACGACTCCGCACTCGGTAAAAAGGCGGTTTATACCTCGGGCGAGGGTAATAACCTTCCCTTTGATATCGGTTACTGGAGCTCTACAAACTATAAGGTAACGGATCACAACTCGTCTCACGGTAATGCAAGCTACGCCGCTATAAGAAACAGCGGTTTCGCTCTTGCTACCGACGATGCGACGGCATTCGGACAGCTTCTTGCTGTAAATAACACTTACGCTATGAAGCCTCATCAGATAGTTGATATCAACTCTATCAAGTCCATCCATATCGGACACGCCTTTATAGGTGTTCACGGTAACGCCGTTCTTGAGGGCGGAACGAAATCTATGTACACCGCAAAGCTCCGTATCTTCGTTACGGGCAGTGACGTTGAGTATTACGATATTGACCACGCGTGGGATGAAAACGTTATTCTTGACAATAAGCTTCCCGAGGATGCTCACGGCTATGTGACCGCACTTCAGTTCTTCCCCTTCTCCTTCATTCCCGAGGGGGCTCACGTTCAGGATGAGTACAAGGATCACAACCCCGAAGAAAAGTACAGCGGAAGATACGTTCCGGGCTTCGTATATCTCTACGATTATCAGCTTAAGGGTATTGAGACAATTGACGCAGAAGCAATTGTTACCGAGGCTTATCTTGACAGCTATCGCATTGCAGGTCTTGATACCTCCAAGGCTTACGCTTATTCTACCGATGAGATAAGCTGGACAAATATCCCCGCAGGCGCATCCTACGTTCAGGTTGATGCAGGCACCTATTACCTCAAGGCTCTCGGACAGAACGGCGACCTCGATAGCGAGGTTATTTCCGTTACCATTAACGGTGTTCAGCCTACCGTTACGGGTCTTTCGATTTCCGAGGGTGTAATTACAGGCTTTGAAGCAGACAAATCCTACGAGTACAGAGCGGTTAACGCTATGAACGACGAGTGGATTGCAATCGAAGCAGGCACGACCGAGCTTACTGTTGAAGCAGGTGTGTGGGCTGTAAGATTTGCAGGAGCTGATGCTCTCGTTGCAGGTGCTCCTCAGTACCTTATGAACCGTGGCGGCAGCTTCGGCTCAATCGCTTGGGGCAAGTTTTCCAGGGATTCCGCAGGCTTCATTCAGGGCTACTGGACTTCAACCACCAAGACGATTTACAACGATAACTTCGTTGATACTCAGCTTGACGGTGACGATGCTACTACTACAAGACCCCGTTTTGCTCAGAACTGGACCGCAAAATATGACGACAGATTAAACCTCGTTTATAAGTATGCGTTTGAGAACTCTGAGGTTCTTCCTATTCAGAATCTCGGATGTCTCAAGGTTTCTATGATCTTCGGTGCATCCAATCCCGTAGTTGCTTCCTCCTGTGTTGCACTTTTCCGTGTTCACGTTGAGGGCGGAAACGCACCGTATTACGATGTTACCGTAAATCACACGTTTAACTGGACAATGTTTGAGGTTGATTTCCTTAGCTCAATTCCCTCCAATGCAAAGGGCTACGTTACGGCTATTGAGGTGTTCCCGATGTACGACGTTGTAGGTCTTATAAGCATTGCCGAGGCTAATCGCTATCCCGTATTCAGAATAGCGAACTATGATTCAAACTCTGAGCTTGACGTTAAATCTGCTGAAAAGTGGAGAGTATCGATTTACGCAAATGCAGCTCCTACCGCATCCGACTTCGAGCTTAAGCTTGAAGAAAACAACAGATTCATTCCGACCTACGTTCTTTCGGGCTTTGAGCCGGGCGTTGCATACGAAGTTGTAGATCCCATGGGTATGCCTGTTACCTTTGAGGAGGGCACAACCGAAATTTCCGTTATTGCAGGTACGTATAAGATTCGTTATGCTGAAACCGAGATGTCACCCGCTTCGGCATATCTCAAGTATACCGTTCCTCTCGCAAATCCCGTATTCAGCAAAAATGCACATTCCTACTACCCCTACGTTCTCGGAAACGAATTCGTTGACGGCAAGTGGGCTAACTCGCTCGCAAGCTGGAATACGGGCGAGTCTGAAATCAACTCTAAGGTTGAGAGCAACATAGTGCTTTCTACTGCAAGCTATAAGTATCAGTTTGCCGAGTCGGAGCGCTTCACTGTTGACGAGCATCCCTACTTCTCAATAGACTTCAATAACGAGCTTTTGAATATGGGTATCGAAACCCCTTATATTTCGGGTGCCGTTATGACGGTTGATATCTACGTTGAGGGTGAGGATGAGCCTTACTCCGTAACGGGTGAATGGAAGGGTAAGGATGCCGTTAACGGCTTCACTCTCAATAAGATTACGGTGAATCTCCTTGAGGAGTATCCCGAGCTTATGGGCAAGACCGTTCGCGCGTTTGATATTCGTCCATATTCAAATCTTGATACAACTCCTAATGATTATAACACCACCGCAACAGCGGCTCGTTATTTCTTCTTCCGTCTCAGGTACGTCGGATTCTTCGATTCTCCTGCAAACATCAATGCAGTTGTAACCGACGAATGTCAGAGAGTTAATTCTCTTACGGGTATCGAGGCAGATACAAACGTTATTTACGCACTCGGTGCAACACCTAACGCCTCCGATTTCACGGTTTACGAGGTTTATTCCGACGGAACAAAGATTGAAATCGACTACGTTACCATTGAGACCGACGAAGGCTTCGCGGCTGAATCGGGTATTGATACCGTAACCGTTAAGGCTCGTGGCGTTGAAACCACCGTTGACGTCATCATAGGTCTTGACCACATTGAAATTCAGACACTTCCCGAAAAGACTGCATACTACGATGGCGACGAGGTTGACCTTAGCGGTATCGAGCTTGTTGCAGTGCTTGAAAACGGTGAAAGCGTTGCCATTGATGACGGCTATGCCGCAACCGTTGATACCGTTAAGCTTGGTGATACCTCCATTACCGTTGTATTCGGCGGAAAGGAAGCAAGCTTCGATATCACCGTTGAAGAGGTTGTTCTTGAATCTATCCAACTTAACAACTTCCCCGTAAAGCACGTTGAAGGAAGCTACGTTGAGGGAGATGAAATCGACCTTACGGGTCTTGCAATTCTCGCTACATATAATAACGGCGACAAGGTTGTTGTAGGTCTTGAGGATCTCGAATGGAAGTACTCCGCTGAAGCTATGGTGCGTGGCGGTGTTCTTACCATCACCTACGGCGGAAAGACAATTTCCGGTATCGTTCTTGCCGTAGTCGGAAGAGCGATCAGCGAAATTGCCATTACCAATCCTGCAGAAAAGACCATATATATGGCAGGCGAAGAGCTTGATATCACAGGACTTGAGCTTACCGTAAACTACGAGGACGGTACCTCCGAGGTTGTTACCGAAGGCTTTATTGCTGACGCTGATCTTTCTGAGGCAGGAGAGGTTGTCGTAAGCATTCTTTACGAAGGCTTCACTCTTGAGTATACCGTAATCGTTCGCACAATTGATTCCGCATTCATTATGACTCCTCCCACAAAGACCGAATACGTTGTTGGTGAAGAGCTTGACATCGAGGGTCTTGAGCTTTACGTTCTTTACTCCGACGGTGAAGAAGCATACCTCACCGAAGGCTTCGAGCTT
>JAFYTG010000003.1 GCA_017558945.1 Clostridia bacterium | reverse complement strand
GATTCGAACTTAGATGCAAATAAAATCACCGCTATCCGATTGGAATGAACAAAAACGGTTGCCCTTCACGGCAACCGTTTTCGCCATATATATCAAGGTATCGGAGAGGACACCGTGAAATCAAAGCACCAGAGAGGGAGCGGAATAGATGCGAGCGGCAAGCTCCTGATTGAGCATATAAAGGCTCTTGGGATCACTGCCGAAAAGCTCCATCTTGGTAATGAGGTCGTTAGCGTTGGTCTCCTCCTCACCCTGCTCCTTTACAAACCAGTCAAGGAACTGCATGGTACGGAAGTCTCTTACCTCGTACGCTGCGGCGTAAATATCGTTGATGAGAGAGGTTACGTATTCCTCGTGCTCAAGACCTGCCTTCAAGACGTCCATATGAGCCTTGAAAACCTTATCGGGCTTTGCGATTGCTTCAAGAGTTACCTCCTGATTTTCATTCTGCAAATACTGATAAAAGAGCATTGCGTGGTCTCTTTCCTCCTGCGCCTGAATCATATACCAATTTGCAAAGCCGTCAAGTCCCTTCGCCTTAAAGTAATTGGAAAAGTCAAGATATAAATATGCCGAATAAAATTCCTTGTTAATCTGCTGATTTAAAAGCTCGTGTACCTTTGCGTTCATCATTTGTTTTTCCTCCAAAAATTCATTTTTTATTGTGACCTTATTATAATGCGTAATTTTTTATTTTTCCGTGACTTAGTCACGTTATTGACTATTTTTCAAAATGGTAGTATACTTATTTTAACCTCACCAAACGGAGATAGATATGGATAAGACCGAATTAACAGAGCTGTTTGAAAAAAGCTTTCCATTCTGGGATAAGCTGAAGGACGGCGATAAAAAAACTCTATACAACACCGCCTGCCCCGTTCATTTTGACAAGGGCACCAACGTTCACGACGGAAACGAGTGTACGGGTGTCATACTCATCCGCTCGGGAAGTCTCAGACTCTACATAATATCCGAGGACGGCAAGGAGATAACCCTTTACCGACTCTTCCCCGGAGATATCTGCGTGCTTTCCGCCTCCTGCGTTTTAAGCAACATAACCTTCGACGTTTTCGTGGATTCCGAAGAAAACAGCGACTGTGTAGTAATTGGCGGATGTGCCATCGAGGACCTTTCAAGCCGTATGACCGAGGTCAAGATATTTATGCTTGAAACCGCTCTCAGCCGTTTTTCCGACGTAATGTGGGTAATGCAACAGATTCTCTTTATGAGTATGGACAAGCGTCTTGCCATATTTCTGCTCGACGAGGCTTCAAAGACGGGCGGTGACACAGTGAGGCTGACTCACGAGCAGATTGCAAAATATATGGGCTCGGCTCGTGAGGTTGTATCCCGTATGCTCAAGTATTTTACCTCCGAGGGAATCGTATCGGTATCACGCTCGGAGGGTATTAAAATACTTGATAAAAAGAGGCTTCGCGATTTAGCCCTCTAACATTGAGAGTATCTGTGCCTTGGGCTTGTAGCCAGAGGATTTTGAGACAACCTCACCGTTTTTCAAAAAGACGAGCGTCGGTATACTGTACACACCGTAAGCACCTGCAAGCTCGGGCTCGTCGTCAACGTTTACCTTTAAAACGGCAACGTCGTCACGCTCGTCGGCAATCTCGTCAATGATGGGAGAAACCATACGGCACGGACCGCACCAGCTTGCGAAGAAATCTATAAGGATAGGCTTTTCAAGAGCCTTAAGCTCCTCAAAATTGTTTTTGTTTGCATATATAACTGACATATTACTGTCTCCTTTTCTTTTATTTTGTGAGCTCATTATAACCTACAAAAACAAATAATTCCGTGACCAAGTCACAAAAAGTGGATGGCATCCACCGGCAATTCTCGCCTATCTTAATCCATTCATACACTCAAGAAAAGTAGAACGGTAAATGCAATTTCTTAGTATACAAAAATGCGGTATGCCCGAAAGCATATCGCATTTTTTTAGTTAAGTATGAGTGAATAATCTCCGTTTCGCAAAACCGAGACAAGCTCTTTTTCGTTTTTGATTCTGCGTGTGACGGTTATACCGCCGCGACAGACGTTATCGGGTCTGTGAGTATCACCGCCCGAGGTGAGAATCAGGTGAGGATTTTCTTGTGCAAATCCGAAAGCCTCGTCGTTTTCTTCCTTGGGATTCCAATGGTTATAGCACTCAATTCCATCGATAAAGTCAAGCGGAAGTGGGTATGGCATTGTGATATACGGAAGCTTTCGGTAAGGATGCGCCTGAATGATAAGCAGGTCGTTTTCCACCGCTACTCTTTTCCAATCCTCAAAACGATTATCACGAAGCTCGGGATGAGCCTTCAAAATCTCTACGGTTATGCCGTAAACAAGAAACTCACGGTGTCCCTTTACCGCCTGCTCTATGCAAAAAATAATATCAAGGTCAAAACGGCTTGCTTCCTCACGGCACTTATTATAATCCTCCTCATAGGCTGATATAAAATCCTCCCACGGAAGTGAACGGTCAATACCCGTATTGCCGCCGTAAAAATGATTGGTAAGCACCGCCCCTGCATATCCGCCCGAGACAAGAGCTTCACAAAGCTCTCGAGGAGTTGTTACCGCACAAGCCGAGCAGGGAGAAGTATGCGTGTGCATCTGATATTTGTATTCCTTCATATTATCACTTAAATAAGTCATATCTTTTAAAAATGTTGATAAGCAACGATCCGAGAATTACACCGACAGTACCCTGAACGGCGTTGGCGGGAATATTGACAAGGGATGCTCCGAAGCCGTATATAAAGCCCTCAAACGTAAAATAGCCGAGTATCATTACGCACTCTGCGGCAACAGATGAGAAGATTCGGGTAAACGATACCTTGTGACGACGGGAAATAAGAGCAAAAACACCGTAGGAGACAAGCGCCATCAAGCCCTTTATAACAAACGTTGCGGGAGCGTAAAGCACAAAGCCTGAAAGAAGGTCGGCAAGAGCCGAGCCGACAGCGGCTGCAACAAAGCTATATATCGGGGGAAGAAAAGCCGAGGCAAACAGAATAATCGGGTCACCAAGATTGATATATCCGCCCGAAACAGAGGGGATCTGTATCACAATGGTGGCAACACAGATAAGAGCGGCAAGCATTGCGGTTGTTATAAGCAATTTAGTTTTTTTCATAAAAATCCACAAAATCCTTTACAATTTAATGATATTATTATATAATCAATCTGAACATATAACAATTACCAAAACAGGAGAATTTTATATAACCAGATGAATTACGTAATAGACACAAATTCAAAAAAACCTGCATACATACAGCTATATGAAATACTGCGTCGAGAAATAACCGCCGAGGTATACCGTCACGGAGAACGCCTTCCGTCAAAAAGACTTCTTGCAGACGAGACGGGGGTAAGTGTAATCACGGTAGAGCATGCGTATGAAATACTCTGTGACGAGGGGTATGTCGAATCAAGGGAAAGACGCGGATATTTTGTCACCTACAAAAAGGGTGACCTTACACCCGTTGCGGAAAGAGCGTCCGAAAGAATAATTAACGATATTCCGAGTGCTGACGGAGAAGGCTTTCCGTTTTCGGTGTTCTCAAAGGCGATGAGAAGCGTTATCACGAAATACGGGGAACGCATACTCGTAAAATCCGAAAGCAGAGGATGTGCAGAGCTCCGAGGGGCAATAAGTGAATATCTCGCACGCGCAAAAGGAATAACGGTAACGCCCGACAGAATAGTGATAGGCTCGGGAGCAGAATATCTGTACGGGCTTATCGTACAGCTTATAGGCAAGGATTCTACTTACGCAATAGAAAACCCTTCCTATGAGAAGATATTTTCAATTTACCGCGCAAACGGTGTGAAATGTGACCTCCTGACACTTAGCAAAAACGGAATACTCACCTCGGAGCTTGAACGAACCTCGGCAGGTGTTTTACACGTTACGCCGTACAGAAGCTTCCCAAGCGGAGTAACCGCATCGGCTTCAAAAAGAAGCGAGTATATCGAATGGGCAAAAAAACGAAACGGTTATATAATAGAGGATGATTTCAACTCGGAGTTTACAGTCTCCTCTAAGAATGAGGACACGCTTTTTTCCCTTGAGCCGCAGGAAAGAGTCATATACGTTAACACCTTCACGAAAACGGTTGCGCCGTCAATGAGGATAGGATATATGGTGTTACCACTCGGACTTAACGATTTTTTTTCGAAAAAGCTCGGCTTCTATTCGTGTACAGTGCCGACGTTTGAGCAATATCTTCTCGCAGAGCTTATCGAAAACGGTGATTTTGAACGACACATAAACAGAACAAGACGCCATTTGAGACAATCATTGAAAGCACATTTAAAACAAAACGAAAGTAAATCGAAAGAAATTCGTAAGAAAAACTATTGACTTTATAAGCGTATAAGTATATAATGTAAATTGTTAAAGAAGGCGGATTTCCGTCAAACAAAAAAACAAGAAAGAGGTAACTAATTATGAGTAAGAATTGGGCAAAAATGGACCTTAATACAGTGCCTAACATTGTGACCGCGGTTCCCGGTCCCAAGTCAATTGAGTATCACGAGAGATGCTCCAAGTATATGAAGGGCTACTCAAGCCAGGTAAAGCTTTTCCCCGTTGCATTCGACGAGGGCTTCGGCTACACCTTGAAGGACGTTGACGGAAACACCTATCTCGACTTTTCGTCGGGCATTTACGTAACGGGTCTCGGTCACTGTCATCCCAAGATAAGCGAGGCTGTTGCAGAGCAGGCAAAGAAGCTTATGAACTGTCACGACTTTACCACCCGTGTAAAGATGGAGCTTGTTGAAAAGATGCACGAGGTAACGGGCGGACGCTTCGGCGGATTCCAGTTCTACGATTCGGGTACGACCGCAGTTGAAGCAGGTCTTCGTTGTGCAAGAGCAGCAACGGGCAAGCAGGAATTCATTTCCTTCTGGCGTGACTTCCACGGTAAGACCCTCGGTGCAAACTCCCTTGCGGTAGTAGGCCCCGACACACATATGAGAGCACCCGGCTTTATGCTCGTTCCCCGTCCCAATCCCTACCGTGACTTCTTCGGAAGAACTCCCGAGGAGGCTTGGAAGGATTCCTCTCCCTACATCAGAATGATTGAGGGTATGCTTGACAACGCTTGCGGAAATGGTGGCAAAAACGTTGCGGCAATCGTTCTCGAGCCCGTTCAGGGCTGGGGTGGCTCTATCATTCCTCCCGATGATTTTCTCCCTGCACTCCGTGCGCTCTGTGACAAGCGCGGTATCCTCCTCTTCGCAGACGAGGTACTCAACTGTATGGCAAGAACGGGTAAGTGGCTTGCAATGGATCATTGGAACGTGACCGCCGACATTACCACTCTCGGTAAGGGCTTCGGTAACGGCTTCCCCGTAACCGCACTCGCAGTTTCCAAGGAGCTTGCTCCCGCAATCGAAAAGATATCCGCATCCTCCAGCTACGGCGGAAACCCCATGGCTTGCGTTGCGGCACTTGAGTCCATCAAGGTAATTGAGGAGGAAAACCTCAATGAAAGAAGTGAGCATCTCGGTAAGATTATGCTTGAGAGAATGCAGAAGATGATGGCAAGTCACAAGATTATCGGTGACGTTCGTGCAATCGGCTGTCTTCAGGCAATCGAAATCGTTAAGGACCGTGAGACCAAGGAGCCCTTTGCCGAGGCAGGTACTATGATTTATCAGAAGGCATTTGAAAAGGGTCTTGCATGGGTACCCTCGGGTCACATTCTCCGTATGTCTCCTCCTATGATACTCGATGACGAGGCGGCTCTCAAGGGTCTTGACATCATTGAGGAAGCAATCTGCGAAACAGAAAAGCATTTCGGACTTTAATTTTGAATATAAGCCTTGCCGTTTTATGCGGCAAGGCCTGAAAGGAATATATATGAATACTATCAAAATCGGATGGAGCGAAAAGGATCTCACTCCCGAAGGACGTCGTGTTGACCTTGCAGGTCAGTTTTACGAAAGAATTTCCGACTCGGTTGAAACTCCCATTATGGTTACCGCTCTTGCACTTGACAGCGGCGACGAGGCTGCAATCTTCTGTGCCTGCGACCTCGTATCTACCAGCACCGCTCTTCTCAGAAGCGTTCGCGCAAGACTTGAGGGAAAGGCAGATATCCCCGTTGACAAGGTTATGATCAGCGCCATCCACACTCACACCTCTATGGCGTATGCCAACAGAAGCGATAGCGTTGCGCTCTCCACCGTTGAAATTCTCAAGGAATTTATGCCCGACGTTGAATACGAAAAGCTCGTCGAGTCAGATGACGCCGATATTCTGCGCGGCGAGGAGGCACACGAATATCTTGCCGACATAATTTCCGCAACCATTCTCGAGGCTTGGGAAAACAGAAGCGAGGGTGCTTTTGCACAGGGCTTCGGACGTGCGGCGGTCGGTATGTGCCGTCGAGTATGCTACGACGACGGCTCCGCTAAAATGTGGGGTGACGTTGACATGGCAAACTTCACCGAGCTTGAAGGCGGCAACGATAGCGGTATCGAGCTTCTCTTTACCTACGATAAGAGCCGCAAGCTCACGGGTGTTATTGCAAACGTTGCTTGTCCCGCTCAGGTGCTTGAGCACAGAAGCTTCATCTCCTCCGACTATATGGGCAAGGTAAAGAAAAATCTTCGCGAAAAGCTTGGAAATGACGTAAACTTCCTCGGACTCGTATCCCCCGCAGGTGACCAGTGTCCTCGCGATATGATACGTTGGGTAGACCCCGAGACACCAATCAACGACCCCAACATTGAGAGAATCGACCTCAAGCACAGAGCGGCAGACCCCTCAATGTTTGATATCAAGGGATGTGAGCTCGTTGCAAGACGAATCACAACCGAAATTCTCTATGCTCTCGAGGACGTTTGCGAATATACCGAGAGCGCAATATTCAATCACAAGGTAATTAAGCTTGATATGCCTCTTCGCCGTGTAACCATCGAGGAGAAGGATGCGGCTATTGAAGCACTCAAAAAGTTTGCCGCCGAATCAAGCGGAAAGGTAAACTTCCGCGACAGCGCAAGAACTCACATTTATGCAGGTACCATCTCCCGTTACAGAGTTCAGCAGAAGACGAATACCGTCGAAATCGAGGTACACGTTATCCGTCTCGGAAACATTGCCTTTGCGACCAACCCCTACGAGCTCTTCCTGAACTACGGCAACCAGATAAGAGCACGAAGCGCGGCGCATCAAACCTTCCTCATCCAGCTTTGCTGTGGCTCACGCGGATACCTTCCCACAGAGAAGGCTGAAAAGGGCAGTCACTATTCCGCATACGTATCAAGCGGTACTGCGGGACACGAGGGCGGAGACCTTCTCGTTCGCAAGACGCTTTCCGAGATAAACGCAATGTTTGAATAATCGGAGGACAAACTATGAAGACTGTAAAATTCGGACTTATCGGATGCGGACTTATGGCAAGGGAATTTGCCTCTGCCGCTGCTCGTTGGTGCCATCTTACCGATGACGTACCCCGACCCGAAATCGTGGGTATATGCTCGGTAGTGCCCAAGGAGATGGAGTGGTTTCAGAAGAATTTCCCCGATATAAAGTACGCTGTATCCGACTACCGTGAATTACTCGACAAGGAGGATATCGACGCAATTTACTGTGCGGTTCCTCACAATCTTCACGAGCAATTCTATATTGACATCATAAAGAGCGGTAAGGCGCTTCTCGGAGAAAAGCCCTTCGGAATTGACAAGAAGGCTAACGATAGCATTTTAGCCTGCCTCAAGGAGCATCCCGAGTCCTTCGTTCGTTGCTGCAGTGAGTTTCCCTACTACCCCGCTATGCAGACCATGATAAAATGGTTCAGAGAGGGCAAGTTCGGAAAGATACTCGAAATACACTGCGGCTTCAACCATTGCAGTGATATGGATCTTGAGAAGCCTATCAACTGGAAGCGTACCGTAAAATTCAACGGAGAATACGGCTGTCTCGGAGACCTCGGTATTCACACACAGCACGTCCCCTTCCGTCTCGGATTCAAGCCCTTGACGGTACGCGCACACTTCTCCAACATCGTTAAGGACCGTCCCGACGGTAAGGGCGGCAGAGCGGTATGCGACACCTTCGACAACTGCACAATATTCTGCACAACCCTCAACTCAGATGGCGACGAGATACCCATGACCTTTGAGACCAAGCGTATGGCACCGGGCTCGACTAACCGCTGGTTCTTCGAGATATACGGAATGGATTGCAGTGCACGCTTCTCAAGTGACGATGCAGGTGCATTCCATTACACATCCTCGTGGGGCAAGGAGCAGTCCTGGAACAGAATTATCATCGGCTACAAGCCTATGATACCCACTATTACAGGTCCTATCTTTGAATTTGGCTTCACAGATGCTATTCAGCAGCAGATTGCGGCGTTTATGCTTGAATATTCAGGCGTTGAGGTTCCCTTCGGACTCTTCACTCCCGAAGAAACCGCGCTCTCTCACACAATGGCAACTGCAGCCCTTAAGTCATTCTACGAAAAGACTGTTGTAGAGCTTTAATTCACACAAAAAAGGAGCCGAAAGGCTCCTTTTGATTTTACAGATATCTTCTTATATCTATCGCAAGACGTTCCTCAATAGTTATTAAATTTTTTGCAATATCCTTTGATTTTTCATCGGCAGCCACATATTCGTTAAGGTACTTTGATAGGCTTTTAACACCCATATTACATCCGTCTGTTATAAGGTCGGCAACTGTTTTGTCGGAATTGTCCACCATAAGCTTTACATTTGTCTTCATCCAGGACATTCCCTTAGCAATTATTTCGGGCTCTTTGCCGTTATCGTGAAATCTTGCAAGCTCACTCTCAACCTCCCCCTCAAGCTTTCGGTGGTCTACCTTACTTTCGGTGAGAATTTTCCTCAGCTGTGCATCCTTTACATATTTTTCGGTATCCTCAATTGAGGTTACTCCCATTTTTATACCTGCGTCACATTCACGCAGAAGCTTTATTGTATCGCTTTCTATCATTAAAACACCTCTTTTCAAAGGT
>JAFYTG010000060.1 GCA_017558945.1 Clostridia bacterium | reverse complement strand
CAGAAAAAGCATCTGCTTTGAGGAAAAAGGCACTCTTACCTTAACCGTTGCGGTATGTGGATTTTACGAGCTTTACTTCAACGGACAAAAAATAACCAAGGGCAGACTTGCGCCCTACATTTCAAATCCCGATCATATAATATACGCCGACTCCTATACGGTAGAGGCTGACAAAGGTGAAAACGTAATTGGCTTACACCTCGGTAACGGCTTTGTAAACGACCCTGCAGGTCATCCGTGGGGCTTTGAAAAGGCGCGCTTTCGCTCGGCACCCTCCTTTTCACTTTCTGCGGAATTCGTGAGCGGTGACACCAAGCTCGAATTTGACGCAGAGGGCTTCAGGACTCATCCCTCTCCCATAATTTTTGACGAATTCCGTCTCGGTGAGAGATACGACGCACGTCTTGAGCTTGACGGCTGGTGTGACAAGGGCTTTGACGATTCGGATTGGAGCAAGCCGATAAAGGCGGAAACCCCAAGGGGAGAGATCAGACCTTGCGAGGCAGAGCCTATCCTTCCGCAATACGAAATAAAGCCCGTTGAGATAATCAAAACCGAAAAGGGCTGGAGATACGATTTCGTGGACGACTGTTCGGGCGTTTGCCGTCTTACCGTAAAGGGTAAAAGAGGTCAGGAAATATCCCTTCGCCATAGTGATAAGCTTAAGGCAAACGGAGAGCTTGAGCTTTTGACGGGACTTTGGTTCCCCGAAAAATATGAAAGGGATCTCCCCTTTATCCACCGAGATATTTACACCTGCCGAGGCGACGGAGCTGAAGTATACACTCCCACCTTTACCTATCACGGCTTCCGATACGTCGAAGTTGAGGGCATCACCGAGGAGCAGGCAACACCCGAGCTTCTCACCTTTGTTGTAATGAACTCCGACGTCAAGGAATGCGGCGGCTTTAATACGAGTCACAAATCCCTTTCCGAGCTTCAGACCCTCGCGCGCCGTTCAACGCTTGCAAATCTTTACTACTTTCCGACCGATTGTCCTCATCGTGAAAAGCAAGGCTGGACGGGAGACGCTTCAATATCCTCCGAGCAGGTTATGATGAATCTGCACGCAGAAAAAACCTACCGAGAATGGCTGAGAAATATCTGCCGAGCACAAAATTATCAAGGAGCTATACCCGGCATCGTGCCTACCGTCGAATACGGCTTCCGCTGGGGCAACGGTCCCGCTTGGGATGCGGCTTTGTTCGAAATACCATACAACGTTTTCAGATACAACGGCGACACGGCAATTATCCGCGAATGTGTTCCCGCATTTATGAAGTACCTCACCTATCTCACTACAAGGACAAACGAAAAGGGTCTTGTTGCGTGGGGACTTGGTGACTGGATTCAGCCCTTCCATCCCTTCCCCGACTGTCCGCTTGTTGTAAGTGACACGATAATGTGCTACTCCAATTCCTACAAGGCACACCTTATGCTCAAGGCGGTCGGTATGAACAAGGAGAGTGATTTTGCTCTTGCGGTTGCCAACGACTTCCGCAATTCCTTCCGCAAGCATCTTATAGACGGCGAAACCCTCAGGGTTGAGGGAAACTGTCAGTGCGCACAGTCAATGGCACTCTACTACGGACTTTTCAACGAGGACGAGTGGGAGAAAGCCTTCAAGGTGCTTGTTGACATCATTCACGAAAAGGAAGATATTCCCGTTATAGGTATGTTGGGACTCCGCACTCTGTTTCACGTTTTGGCAAAGGGCGGTGAGGCAGACCTCATTATGACTCTTATGCTTCGCGAGGATGCCTGCACCTACGGCTCTATGTTGAAGGAGGGGGCTACGAGTCTCTGGGAGAGACTTAACGAGCCCAATCAGGTATCCTGCTCACACAATCATCATTGCCATAGCCACATAAGCTCCTTCTTAATTAAAAATCTTGCAGGACTTGATTATAATCCGTCAGCCCTCAACTTAAAAAGCTGTGATATTGCACCCGTTTTTCCGAGCGAGGTTGCGGATGCCTCTGCATATTTCGATTCTCCCTTCGGAAAAATCACGTCCGAATGGAAAAGAGACGGAGAAAAAATCACCCTTTCAATATCGGTGCCCGAGGATTTTGTCGGGGAAATACGCTTGCCGAAGGGATATCTGCTTGACGGAAGAGCTACCGTATCTCCCGTAAAATCAGGAACATATACAATTATAAAAGCATAGGCTCAAAGGATTTCGGGAAACCGAAATCCTTTTGCTTTATCGTTGACAACGAGATATAATTGTGCTAAAATTAACCGAGGTGAAAAGAATGTCAGGACTCATTATACTCGGTGGCGGTGGCTACGGTCAGGTAGCACGCGAGGTAGCCTTGTCCACCGAAAAATATAAAAAAATTGCTTTTTTGGACGATAACAATCCCGAAGCAATAGGCAAATTTTCCGATTACGAAAAATTCGTCGGAGAATACGACGGAGTATTTATAGCCCTCGGCAATCCCTCTCTCCGTCGGGACTGGTCTGAAAAAATTAAAAAAGCAGGCTTTCGTTATGAAACGCTGATTTCTCCGAGGAGCTTCGTTTCCCCTTCGGCTAAAATCGGAGAGGGCGTAATAGTTGAGCCGATGGCAATAGTCAACACGTCAGCAATGCTCGGTGACGGCACACTTATCTGCGCAGGAGCGTGCGTTAATCATAACGCCGTAGTAGGAAATTTCTGCCAGATAGATTGCGGTGCGGTTATCGGCGCAGGTGCAACGGTGCCGGAAAACACCAAAATCAAGCACAACGAGGTTATATACAAAAATTAATTTTGAGGTGAAAATATGAATTATTTGTTCGTTGTAGCTCATCCTGACGATGAGGTTTTAGGCGCAGGAGGTACGATGTACAAGCTTGCGAAAAGAGGAGATAACGTAAGCGTTTGCATTATGTCGGGCAACGTTACCGCAAGACATCTGAGACCCAATGACGATGCTCTTAAGAGTGACATAAGCGACAGTATGAATATACTCGGAGTCAAGGATTATATTGAGGGCGATTTCCCGAACATTCAGTTTAATACTGTGCCGCATCTCAAGCTCGTTCAATTTATAGAATCGGCAATCGTTAAGACGGATGCCGACGTTATCATAACCCATCATCCCGCAGATACCAACAACGACCACTATCACACCTCCCTTGCGTGTCAGGCGGCAATAAGACTTTTCCAACGTCGCACCGACGTAAAGCCTCTTCGTGAATTTATGTTTATGGAGGTGCTCTCGGCAACCGATTGGAGTGTGAATCAGGGCTTCAACGCCTTCCGTCCCAACACCTTCTTCGAGCTTGGTGAGGACGGAATAAGTGCTAAAATAAAGGCACTTTCCGCATACCGTGACGTTATGAGACCTTATCCTCATCCGAGAAGTGAGGAGTCGCTCAAGGGTCTTGCGGCAATAAGAGGCTCTCAGGCAGGGCTTGTCTACGCCGAAGCCTTTGAAAGCGCGTTTCGTCGAAATTTTTAATTAAGGGCGGTAAATATATATGGCAAGAATTGCTTTTGCAACCTGCGTAACTCTTGGGCTTAGCTGTATTGAAACGATATATGAAATAGGCGGAAGACTCGACCTTATGATAACTCTCAAGGACGAGAGAGCAAAGGACAAGTCGGGCAGAATCTATCTTGACGAAATTGCAAAAAAGAACAACGCTCCGCTTTTAAAGATAAACAACATCAACGACCCCGAGGTAATAGAAGCCTTGAAGGAGCATCAGATTGACTGGCTTTTCATAATCGGCTGGTCACAGATAGCTAAAACCGAGGTGCTTAATACTCCCACCCGTGGCTGTATCGGTATGCATCCTACCCTTCTTCCCAAGGGCAGAGGCAGAGCCGCAATTCCCTGGGCTATACTCAAGGGACTTGACAAGACGGGCGTTACCCTCTTCCGTCTTGATGAGGGTGTTGACACGGGAGATATCATCGGTCAGGGAATTATTGATATCGAAAAGGATACCACCGCAACGGTTTTATACGACAAGGTCAACGGTATGCATACCGAGCTTATCAGACGTTACTGGGAGGATATCATAAACGATAGGGTTACTCTTACTCCTCAGAATCATGCAGAGGCTACCGAGTGGCCCGGCCGTCATCCCGAGGACGGAGAAATTTTTGACACGATGACTATGGATGAGGCTGACAAGCTTGTACGCGCGGTAACGCATCCCTATCCGGGTGCTTTTATCGTCAAGGACGGCGTAAAGACTGTTATCTGGTCGGCAAGCTTTGACGAAAACGAAGGTGCTTTCCCTCTCGCTGACGGATATCTTACACCGATAGATTTTGAAGCGCTCGATTGTCAGGAGTAATCAATTGAAAAACAAAAAGCAAATCGCACTGATTTTATCAATAGTCGTTGTTGCCTGCGTTATAATGGCAATAGTTGACGGAATTATTCAGCCGGGATACGCAATAAAATCGGGAATAAAAATCCTTCTGTTTTTCACGCTTCCCGTGATATATTCGCTTTTTGACCGAGAGATTGACCTGAAGGCATTATTCCGTCCGAGGAAAAACGGTTTTAAATCAGCTTTTTACCTATGTATTCCGCTATATATAATAATTGTAGGCGGTTATCTTCTTCTCCGAGGAGTCTTTGACTTTTCCGCAATAACGGGCGCACTTGCCGACGGAGTCGGAGTAACGGGCAAAAACTTCGTTTTTGTTTCGGTTTACATTTCTTTTGTAAATTCCCTTCTCGAAGAATTTTTCTTCAGAGGCTTTGCATTTTTATCCCTCAAGAGACTCACGGGCAGAGGCTTTGCCTACGTTTTTTCCTCCCTCTCATTTGCTTTGTATCACGTTGCAATGATGATAGGATGGTTTTCACTTCCGTTATTTATGCTTATGCTTGCGGGACTTTTCGTCGGAGGAATGATTTTCAACTATCTCAACGAAAAATGCGAAAACGTATACACCTCATGGCTTGTGCATATGTTTGCAAATCTCGGAATAAACACGGTAGGCTTTATTTTATTCGGAATCATTTAGAGGCTTTTATGAAAAACATAAAACTTGGTATAATAGGAACTAACTTCGTTTCCGACTGGCTATGCGAAACGGTTATACAAGCCGACGGAATTACTCTTGAGGCGGTCTATTCAAGGACAGCGGAAAAGGGTAAGGAGTTCGCTGAAAAGCACGGAATTGAAAGAGTATACACGGATATGGAGGAATTTCTTTCCTCATCGCTTGATGCGGTGTATATTGCAAGCCCAAACTTCTGTCATTTTGAGCAAGCAAAAAAAGTACTCGAAAAAGGATTACATCTGCTTCTTGAAAAGCCCGCGACTCTTTGCAAGGGTGATTTTGAGGAGCTTATTGGATTAGCTGAGAAAAAGGGCGTTATTCTGCTCGAGGCTATGAGACCCGTACACGACCCCGCTATCGACGTAATAAAAAATGCGATGTGCGAGCTTGGTACGATACGCCGTGCAACCCTTGAATACTGTCAATACTCGTCACGCTACGATGCATTCCGCAGAGGTGAAATTCTCAACGCATTCAATTCCGCTTACGGAAACGCTTCGGTAATGGACCTCGGCTGTTACGCACTTGCGGTATGCATTTCCCTTTTCGGCAAGCCGTCAGCCGTCACCTCAAAATCTCAAAAGCTGTCCAACGGCTTTGAGGGAATGGGTCGGGCAACGCTTAGCTACGACGGACTTGACGTTGACGTCATCTGGGCAAAAATATACGAATCCGCAACGCCCTCTGTAATTTCGGGTGAGGACGGCTCGATAATCATCGGCAAGGTATCTACTCTCGAATATGCCGAGCTTATTAAGAAAGGCGAAAAAAAGAGCCTTGTCGCAGACCGACAGGGGCTCCATATGGTATACGAGGTTGAAAATTTCGTAAAGGCGGTAAACGGAACTCTTTCCGTCAAGCCTTATCACGAAACAACCCTCGCAATGCTTGAAATAATTGATGAAATCCGCAGACAAAACGATATCGTTTTTGAATAAAATAAAAGGCTTTGACACTCGTCAAAGCCTTTTATTTTATTCAATTGTGTTTTCGAGCCAGGATGCTCCGAAGTCAAGAGCCTGATAAAGACCGTTCTTCATGCCCTGCTTAAGTACACGATCGGTAATGGGAAGAGAGGTATCGGTGGACTGAACCTGAATGAGAATCATATCGGGAATCTCCTCGTCGCCAATCTTCTTTGTGGAAAGCACAGTCAGAACGAGTACTGCGGACTCGGTCGGGTCTCCGTAGCAAATGATGTTATTTTTTCTTACAAGAGGCTTACCTCTGAACGTAGAAAAGCCTTCAACGATATTATCCATAATTCCTCCGTTAATTCTTTATGTTGAGATAATTTTTGATAAGAGAGGTCATAATCTCGTCACGGTCAAGCTTACGGATAAGAGAGCGTGCGTTATTATGGCTCGTGATATAGGTGGGATCCTCGGAGAGAATATATCCGACGAGCTGATTTATGGGGTCATATCCCTTTTCGCGAAGAGCTTCATAAACCTTTGTAAGAATATCTCGTATCTCGTATTCACGAAGGCTTGCAATAGGGAACTGTTGTGTTTTTGAGTTTTCGGACATAAATTCATCCTCCTGAGTCTTTTATAAAAGCTATGACTTTATCTGTAAGCCGGGTTTTGTCCAAAGCGTAAAGCTTTTGTACGGTCATCTATCTTGGACATACGTTGCCGTATGCCTCATGCCACCTTCGAGCACTTATCGGGCAGATATGGGTTTCCCCGTCTCTTGCGGTGTTGCTTCGGATAGGGTTTACATGGCCACGATGTCTCCATCATGCCGGTGAGCTCTTACCTCGCCTTTCCATCCTTACCGATTGCTCGGCGGTTTCTTTCTGTTGCACTTTCCCTAAGGTCACCCTCGGCAGGCGTTACCTGTTATCCTTGCCCTATGAAGCCCGGACTTTCCTCACGGGGTTATCTTTCGACGTCCCTCGCGCGACCGTCCGATAGAGTTACAGCTTATATTATATTATAAAACATAATTTTAATTTTGTCAAATATATTGCACAATTTCTTCTTTAATAGTATAATATATTTGTGGAAAAATCGGGTTTGTACAAAATTTATCTATAATTTTGTGTTAAAATCCATTTAACGATGCTTTGAAAGGAAGAAAAATATGATTGTTCTGAATTCTCTGACGAAGGTTTTCGGCGACAAGGTTGCCGTTGATAACATTTCGTTTACTGTTGCAGACGGCGAAATTATGGGCTTTCTCGGTCCTAACGGCGCAGGAAAATCCACGACCATGAATATTTTGACAGGCTATCTGTCAGCAACCTCGGGCGAGGTTAAAATAAATGACGTTGATATATTCGAGGAGCCGTCAAGGGCAAAAAAGAATATAGGCTTTTTACCTGAGCAGCCTCCTCTTTACGTTGATATGACGGTCACCGAATATCTTAAATTCGTTTGTGACCTGAAGGAATACAAGGGCAACCGCAAAAAGCATATAGACGAGGTTTGCGAAAAGACGGGTATCTCTCACGTTAAGAGCAGAATCATACGAAATCTTTCCAAGGGCTACCGTCAGCGTGTCGGTATTGCTCAGGCACTTATCGGCGACCCGAAGGTGCTTATATTCGACGAACCTACCGTCGGTCTTGACCCCGTACAGATAATAGAAATACGCGAGCTTATCCGTGCTCTCGGTAAGCAGCACACCGTCATTCTCTCCACCCACATTCTCTCGGAGGTGCAGGCGGTATGCGACAGAATCGTAATTATCAACAAGGGTAAGATAGTTGCCGACGAAAAGACCGCAGAGCTTGCGGAAAAGACCGCCGGCAGCAAGAAATACAAGGTTACTCTCCTCTGTGACGCTTCTACGGGAAAAAATCTGCTTGAAGAGACCGAGGGCGTTAAGGCAATCAAGAGCCTTCCCTGCGAGGAGCCCAACGCTTGTGCCTTTGAATTTGAGTCCGAGTTTGATATTGACGCAAGAAGAACGCTTTTCAATACTCTTTCGTCCTCGGGCATCTGTCCCCTTGAGCTTACCTCGGTAAGTCTCAGTCTTGAGGACATCTTCATAAGTCTTGCAGGAAAGGAGAACGGTACGAAATGACGGCTATATTCAAAAGAGAATTATCCTCATACTTTACTTCTACAATAGGCTATATTTTTATGGCGGTATTTCTGGCAATTTCAGGTGCAATCGTATGGCTTACGGGCTTCTTTCAGGGTAGCACCTCTATGGGCAATTACTTCTTTATTATGATATTCTTCTTCGTAATATTAATTCCTATTCTTACCATGAAGCTTTTATCCGAGGAAAGACGCAGCCGTACCGATCAGCTTCTCTTAACCTCTCCCGTTTCCCTTTTCGGAATCGTTACGGGTAAATTTTTAGCGGCTTTCGTGCTTTTCGAAATAACCTTTGCCGTATCTCTTCTCAACTTCATTCCCCTTTCCCTTTACGGAAAGCTTCAGACGGCGGAGATAATTTCAAACTTCATCGGTATCTCCTGCGTTGCGGCAACGCTTATATCTCTCGGTATCTTCGTATCGGGTCTTACCGAAAGCCAGTTCGTTGCGGCTATCGCATCAATTGCCGCAATTCTCGGCACTCTTATAATAGGTATATTTTCCTCCTCAATCACAAGCGACTTTTTAAGAAATTTCGTAAAATGGTTCTCTCTTCTTGACCGTTATGCAAACTTCCGCTTCGGTCTGTTTGATTTCTCCTCGGTGCTCTATTACGTATCTCTTACTCTCATATTCCTTTTTATGAGCGTGCGAGTTCTGGAAAAGCGCCGTTGGGCTTAAGGAGGAAAACGGTATGAAAAACACAAAGGTATTGAAATACGGCACGGCGTCGGTCGTGCTGGCAATAGTATTCATCGCACTTCTTTTCGCAATAAACCTCGTTGCAGGTATCGTTACGGAAAAATTCAATCTTTACGTTGACCTGACCGACGAGCAGCTTTATTCTCTTTCCGACGAGACCTTCTCTCTTCTCAAGGATATGGACGAGCCGGTTAAGATAATATTCTTCACTCCTCTTGACAAGCTTGACTCGGACAGCTACGTTAAAAACATCAAGACTCTTGCTCTTGAATACGAAGAAAAATTTGACAATATCACGGTAGAATACGTTGATATGACCCGAAATCCCGAGCTTGTGCGCCGTTACCGTAAGGATTTCAGCCTTGCCGAGACCTCGGTCATTGTTGAAAGCGACAAGCGCTTTGCCGGCTTTGATATGTCCGAGTGCTTCGTTTACACCCAGAACGACGATTCAAGCTACAGCTATTACGCCTTCAACGGAGAATACCGCTTCACCTCGTCGCTTCTCAAGGTAACCCGTGACACGATGCCCGTCGTTACCTTTATGACCAATCACGGTGAGGAAGTTCCCTCAATCTTCAAATCCGTATTTTCCGACTCAGGCTTTGAGGTCAAGACGGTCAATCTCCTTCAGGAAAACATTCCCGAAAACACCGAAATTCTTATTTCCGTTGCTCCTAAATCCGACCTCACGGGTGTTGAAAGTGAGGAAGAGGGCAACAGTGAAATCACGAAGCTCAACGCTTATCTTGCAAAAGGTCGCGACGTTATGATATTCCTCGACCCCAACACTCCAGAGCTTCCCAACCTCGACGATTTCCTTTATAACTGGGGTATCGACGTATTACACGGCGTATCGGTGCAGGATAACGTAAACTATCTTGCAAGCGCCAACAATATGGCGGTGCTTGCACAGTATTACACTGAGGACGAAAACACCTCTGCTCTTGCAAAGGTAAGTGCCTCGGCTTCCTCAATGCCCGTCGTATCCTACTACACCTCCCCCATCAGCCTTGTTCCTCTCACCAACGTTTCCCGCGGTGTAGCTCCCATTCTTACCACGTCAACCACGGCATACGTTCCAAAGAACGCTCAGGAAAACTACGTTCAGAACACGAGAATTCCTCTTCTCGTTGCGGGATACAGCCGTACCTTTAACTCAACTACGGGTAATACCGATAAGAATTACGTTGTAGTCGGAGGTTCAACCTATTTCGTATCTGACCAGTATCTCGGAGCTTATTCGGCGCTCTTTGCAAACAGCGAGCTTATCCGAAACATCATCAGCTCAATGACCGATGAAACCATCGTTCTCAATATGCCCTACAAGGTATATAACGATACCTCTCTCGTAGCAACTGCCGAGCAGAGTCAGAAGTGGATGGCAGCTCTTATCGTAGTGCTTCCTTCAGTCGTACTCGTTACCGCTCTTGCAGTATTCCTCAAGAGGAGGCACAAGTAATGACCAGGCTCAAAAAACAGCTTATATTTATCGGCGTTGCAGTAGTTGTATTCGCAATTCTCATAACCGTTTACCTTATTGCCGTCAAAACTCCCGATGAAGAGGGCGGAAGCGAGGAGATTCGCGACGAGTTCGGAATGCTTATGAAAAACGACCGTCATTTTATGGTTGACCCAATCGAAGTATCCGATATTGACTCCATCCGCATTCATAACACAAATGACGATTACACACTCATTCACAAGTCAAACGGTGCGTGGGCGTTTGAAAAGGCTTCGGGATATGAGCCTGATGCGGAAAAGCTTGCTCTTCTCCGTACAAATACCCGTTATCTTTTAGCGGTTGAGTACGTTGAAAACGCTGACCTTGACAACCTTGAAAAATACGGAATTAACAAAAACAATCCGTCCGTTTGGTTTGAGGTAAAGCACGATGACGGAGACTATCGCATTTTAATCGGAGACAAAACTCCCGACAGCCTCGGCTACTACGCTTGCCTTGACGGCAGAGATGCTCTCTACATTCTTGACACGGGTCTTGAGCAAAGCGTTCTTCTTACCCTTTGCGACTTCATAGAGCCTGTCGTTTCAAACAAGCTTGACTCCAATCAATCGGTATCCCTTGAACGCCTTTCAATTTACAAGGGCGGTGACGCCTTCCTTCGCGTTGACGTTGTAAAGGACAAGCTTACCTATGGTAACAACTCCTCACACCGTCTCACCTACCCCGTTTCAAATCACGCAACAAGCCTTGCAAACTTCAACACCTTCCTTGAGGAAATGAGCGAGATAACCTGCGAAAAGACGGTGCTTTTCGGTGAATTTATCACCGATGAGGCTCTCGCGGAGCTTGGCTTTATTTCGGGCACCGACGAGCATATCTGTGACTACACGCTGACAGCAGAGTATCCGAATCAGGATATTTGTCTGCATTTTGTGGAAAACGGAGATGATTATCTCATCTACTCCGAGTCCAAAAACATCGTGGTTTCCGCACCCAAGACATCCTTCCCTTATCTTGAATGGGAGCTTATCTCCTGGGTGGCAAGTGAAATTTATATGCTTGACATCTTTGACGTTGCAAGCGTTGAATTTACGTCTCCAAAGGCTCACGCAAAATTCGAGCTTTCGGGAGAGACTGATATCGAGGTCAAGAGCAACGGTCTTGCGGTATCCGCCGAGGATTTCAAGGCAACCTATCAGGAGCTTATGTATCTGCTAATCACCGATTGGGGCACCGCTCCTGAGGATACGGCAGAGCTTATGCGTCTTGTTATAACCCTTGAAAGCGGTGAGGTGCTCGATTACAGCTTCCGCGCGGTTTCGGCGGTCAACTCCTACTACACTCTCAACGGCGAAGGACAGTTCTACGTTGAACGCGAAAAGCTCATGGAATTAAGGGCACTCTTTGAGTCGCTTGCAGGTGTACAATGAAAATATCAGGACTTCAAAAGCTGACTCTTCTCGATTATCCGGGAAAGACAGCGGCAACAATATTTCTATCAGGCTGCAATTTGCGCTGTCCGTTCTGTCATAACTCACGCCTTGTCAACAACAAGGATTTCGAGGAAATTTCCGAGGAAACGCTTTTTGCTTATCTCAATAAGCGTGCAGGTCTTCTTGACGGTGTGTGTATAACGGGCGGTGAGCCTCTGCTTCGTGAGGGTCTTGAGGAATTCATTCTCAAAATAAAGGCTCTCGGCTACGAGGTAAAGCTTGACACAAACGGTACTCTTCCCGACAGACTCGAAAGGCTTTTGCCCATTGTTGATTACGTTGCAATGGATATCAAGAACACCCCCGAAAAATATCCCGAGACCGTCGGTCTTGACGGCTTTGAAGTTGACGGAGTTCTTCGCTCGGTAGAGCTTCTCAAAAGCTCCGACACTCCTCACGAATTCCGTACGACGCTCGTTAAGGAATATCACACCGAGGAGGACGTTGAGAAAATTGCCGAATGGCTCGGAGACGGCGAGCACTACTTCCTGCAGAAATTCGTAGACTCGGGTGAAGTGCTCTGCGAGGGTCTTTCGCCTTTATCTGACGAAATTATGCAAAAGTGCCTAAAGAGAGCGCAAAAGTATGTACCTTTCGCACAACTCCGTGGAATGTGACCACAATATATTGTGGTTCAAAAATCAAATCTTTTTAAAAAATCGCAAGATATTGAAAAATCTTGCGATTTTTCTATTGACAAAATCCATATACTGTGGTAAGATATGAGCACTAACCTAAAATCCGAGGATTCGACATCACTCGGCGTAAAATAAAATTTTTCACAGAAAGAGACGGTGAAGTTATGTATCAGGTTAAAAAGAGAAACGGAAAAATTGCCGAATTTAATATTGCTAAAATTACCAATGCTATTGAGCATGCATTCGACGCATGCGAAAAACAGTACAATAAAGACGTGCTTGATCTCCTTGCACTCAAGGTTACATCAGACTTTCAGGAGAAGATCGTTGACGGTCTTATCGCAGTTGAGGACGTTCAGGACAGTGTAGAAAACGTTCTCGTTCAGGCAGGCTATGCGGATGTAGCTAAGGCTTACATTCTTTACCGCCGTCAGCACGAAAAGCTTCGTAACCTCAAGAGCACCTTCCTTGACTACAAGGACGTTGTTGACAGCTACGTAAAGGAAATCGACTGGCGAGTTAAGGAAAATTCCACCGTTACCTATTCGGTAGGCGGTCTTATCCTTTCTAACAGCGGTGCTATTACAGCTAACTACTGGCTTTCTGAAATTTACGACGATGAGATTGCAAACGCTCACCGCAATGCAGATATTCATCTTCACGACCTTTCAATGCTTACAGGCTACTGTGCAGGATGGAGCTTAAAGCAGCTTATCAAGGAAGGTCTCGGCGGTGTTCCCGGAAAGATTACCTCCGCTCCCGCATCTCACCTTGCAACCCTCTGTAATCAGATGGTTAACTTCCTCGGTATCATGCAGAATGAATGGGCAGGCGCTCAGGCATTCTCCTCCTTCGATACCTATCTTGCTCCCTTCGTAAAGATTGACAACCTTTCCTACGATCAGGTTAAGAAGTGCATCGAGTCCTTCATTTACGGCGTAAACACTCCCAGCCGTTGGGGTACTCAGGCTCCCTTCTCCAACATCACGCTCGACTGGGTTGTTCCTGCTGACCTTAAGGACCAGAAGGCTATCGTCGGCGGTAAGGAAATGGATTTCACTTACGGCGACTGCAAGAAGGAAATGGATATGGTAAACAAGGCGTTCATCGAGATTATGATCGAGGGTGACGCTAACGGACGCGGATTCCAGTATCCCATTCCTACCTACTCCATCACCGCAGACTTTGACTGGTCAGAAACCGAGAACAACAAGCTTCTCTTCGAAATGACCTCAAAGTACGGTACTCCCTACTTCTCCAACTACGTTAACTCCGATATGGAGCCCTCCGACGTACGAAGCATGTGCTGCCGTCTCCGTCTTGACCTCCGTGAGCTTCGCAAGAAGTCAGGTGGCTTCTTCGGTAGCGGTGAATCAACGGGTTCTATCGGTGTTGTAACCATCAACATCCCGAGAATTGCTTACCTTTCCAAGACTCCTGAGGAGTTCTGGACAAGACTTGACAAGATGATGGATATCTCGGCTCGAAGCCTTAAGATAAAGAGAACCGTTATCACCAAGCTTCTCAACGAGGGACTTTATCCCTACACTAAGAGATACCTCGGTACCTTTGACAACCACTTCTCAACCATCGGTCTCGTTGGTATGAACGAGGCTTGCCGTAACGCCGCTTGGATTCAGGCAGACCTTACCAACGAAAAGGCTCAGGAATTCACAAAGGACGTTCTCAATCATATGAGAGAGCGCCTCTCCGACTATCAGGAGCAGTACGGAGACCTTTACAACCTTGAAGCTACTCCCGCAGAGTCCACAAGCTACCGTCTTGCAAAGCACGACGTGGCTCATTATCCCGAAATTCTTACAGCAGATGAGGACACTCCTTATTATACCAACTCTTCTCACCTTCCCGTTGACTACACCGACGATATCTTTACAGCTCTCGACGTTCAGGACGAGCTTCAGACCCTTTACACCTCGGGTACCGTATTCCACGCTTTCCTTGGTGAAAAGCTTCCCGATTGGAAGGCTGCTGCTAACATCGTTCGCAAGATAGCGCAGAACTACAAGCTTCCCTACTATACTCTTTCTCCCACATACTCGGTATGCCGCAATCACGGTTACATCGCGGGCGAGCAGTTCACCTGTCCCGAGTGCGGAGCAGAAACAGAGGTTTACAGCCGTATCACCGGTTACTACCGTCCCGTTAAGAACTGGAACGCAGGTAAGAGCAAGGAATACCGCGACCGTCGCGAGTACAACCTCGAAACCTCGGTTATGAAGCGTGCAGACGTTACCGCGACCGAGTGCGAGTGCGAAAAGACCGCCGCAGTTGCAACCGTTACACTTGAAAGCGCAATCACCCTTTTCACAAAGCAGAATTGCCCCAACTGTAAGGTAGCAAAGAGTATGCTTGAACGTGCAGGCATTGAATTTACCGCCCTTGACGCTAACGAAAATGCAGAGCTTTCCAAGGCACTTGAGCTTAAGGCTGCTCCCACCCTCGTAATCTTCGACGGTGAAAGCACGACCAAGTATGCAGGCGTTCCCGCTATCAAGGAATATCTCGCAACACTTTAATAAATGATACCAAAAAAGCCTTTTCTTCTGAAAAGGCTTTTTAGGGTTAATGAAAGGATTTTTTAAAATGGTTGATATTATTGTTATCGGTGCGGGTCCTGCGGGTCTTACCGCCGCTCTTTACGGTGCCCGTGCCAACAAAACCGTCAAGGTGCTCGAAAAGGCTACCTTCGGCGGACAGATAAACTTCTCTCCCAAGATTGAAAACTATCCCGGTAGCCTTGAAATCAGCGGAACAGAGCTTGCCGACAAGCTCGTTGACCAGGCTCTTGCTCAGGGTGTTGAAATTGAACTTGAGGAGGCTATCGGTATTGAGGACAACGGTGACACAAAAACCGTTATCACCGACTGCGGTAAGCACGAATGTCGTGCGGTTATCATCGCAACGGGTGCTCATCACCGCCGTCTCGGTCTTGAGGGTGAGGAAAAATTCGAGGGTCAGGGTATTTCCTTCTGTGCTGTATGTGACGGTGCCTTCTTCGAGGGTCAGCACGTTATCGTTGTAGGAGGCGGAAACTCCGCTCTTCAGGAGGCTATTCTCCTTTCCGAGCTTTGCTCAAAGGTTACTATCGTTCAAAACCTTCCCACCTTTACAGGCGAGGAAAAGCTCGTCAAAATTCTTGAAAAGAAGCCCAACGTTTCATCTATCTTCTCAACCTTCGTTAAGGGTATCGTAGGAGATGACAAATTTAAGGGCGCACTCGTTGATACAAACGGAACCGAATCTGTCATCGAAGCCGACGGTATGTTTATCGCTATCGGTCTTGCTCCCGAAAATTCTGCTTTCGAAGGCGTTGCAGACCTCGATAAGATTGGCTACGTTATCTCCGACGAGGCTTGTACCACTAAAACCGCAGGCGTTTTCGTTGCAGGTGACTGCCGTACAAAAACCATCCGACAAATCGCTACCGCTATCGCAGACGGCGCAGTTTCCGCTCTGTCTGCGGTGAGATATATTGATTCTTTGTAATTGGAATTAAACCAATTAGTAACAGGGCTTTGCCCTGAAACCCACCAAAACCTTTTTATAAAAAGGTTTTGGATTCCAAAAATTTTTATGGCTTGAAAAAGAATTGCCCTGAGTGGCAATTCTTTTT
>JAFYTG010000059.1 GCA_017558945.1 Clostridia bacterium | reverse complement strand
CTTGACGTCACATTGAATATTTTTATCCTTAAAGGCTCTGTAAAGCTCCTCAGGAGTGATTTTCAGGGTATTTACCCGAAGAGTGAGAGGAGGCTTTTTTGAAAAGCCCTCGAGAATTGCGAGTGCTCTTTCCTCGCCGTAATCCTTCGTCCACAAATCGACTATCCATTCGGGCATAGAATAGCGTACGTTGAGCGGAGCGTTGGCAATTTTCTCGGTATTTTTATCCTTATCACGCACAAGTGAGCGCAAAACCGCATTCACAAGACCCGTAGCCGAACGCTTTTTCGAGTTTTTGATAAGCTCGACCGTTTCGTCACACACAGCGTGGTCGGGAAGCTTATCAAAGAAATAAAGCTGTACCGCACCAAGCCTCAAGGCGACTCTGACCTCTCGGTCAAGCCTTTCAATCGGCATTTTGAGATAGTCCTTTAACAGATAGTCAAGGAGCATTTCCCTCTCAAGCACCGAGTAAACGAGCGCGGTATAAAGCCCCTTGTCCGATTGAGAAAGAGGATTTTTGTCAAGCACCGCATTTATCTCAAGGTTTGAATATCTTGAACCGCTCTCACATCTCAAAAGGCTTTGAAAGGCAAGAAATCTCGGAGTATTCATCAGCGTCTCCTTGAATTGTTGACGATTGCAACGAGTCGGAGAAGATTGACGAGGGATACCGCAAGGGCGGCAACGTAGGTCATAGCGGCGGCAGAAAGCACCTTACGGCTTGCCTTGACCTCATCGTCGGGGAGCCCCGCACCGCTCTCAAGATACTGAAGCGCACGGCGGGAGGCGTTGAACTCAACGGGAAGAGTAACAAGCTGAAACACCGCGGAAAGTGAAAAGAGAAGAAGTCCAAGCTCACAAAGTCCCATCATAGAAATGAAGAGTCCGATAAGAATCAAGGGCATTGCAAGATTTGAGCCTATATTACAAACGGGGATTATCGCCTGCCTTATCTTGATAGGAAAATATCCGACGTTGTGCTGAATTGCGTGTCCCGCTTCGTGTGCGGCAACACCGATTGCGGCAACAGAATTGGAATTATAAACGCTGTCCGAAAGTCTTATGACCTTAGCCTTGGGGTCATAATGGTCAGTAAGGTTACCCGAAACACTCTCAACGCTCACGTCGTAAATACCCGCAGAGCGTAAAAGAGCCTCCGCACAGCTTCGTCCCGTCATTCCTCGGGAATTGAGCTTGGTTGAATATTTTTTAAAGGTGGAATTAACCCTTGCAGAGCAAATGGATGCCCATATTGCCGCAATTATGGCAAGTATCCACATACCGCCGTCATTTCCGTATAAAAACATATTTTATCTCCTTATTCGAGAATATCTCCGACAGATACACCTCTGCCGTTGGCAAAGTCTGCACCTGAAAGGCGCTTGCCTCCCTGAGCCTGAAGCTCAAGAAGATAGAGGCTTCCCTCTCCGCAGGCAACCTGAATTTTCTTTTTGGCAAGAACAACCTCACCGGGAGTAGTGTCATCGCAATATTCACCGAGCTGTACACGGTAAATCTTCAAAAGCTTATCGCTCGACTTGATTTTCGTATATGCACCGGGCTCATCCGAGAGACCGTGAATTTTACGGGCAATCTCTCGTGAGGAAGCCGTCCAATCGATTTTCATATCGGCATCAGTTATTTTCTCGGCGTAATTGGAAAGAGCATCATCCTGCTTTTCACCCTTAAGAGTGCCGTTTTCCGCCATCTCAAGAGCCTTTAGCATAAGCTCCGAGCCGACGTGAGCAAGTCTTTCAAAAAGGTCGGTGGCAGTGGTATTATCATCAATCTCCACCTCACCCTTGAGGAACATTTCTCCCGTATCGAGTCCCTTTTCCATCTTCATAATGGTAACGCCCGTAACCGTCTTGCCGTCCATAATTGCACGGTTAACGGGAGCCGCTCCTCTGTATTCGGGAAGGAGTGAGCCGTGGACGTTGAGGCAGGAGTATTTCGGATAATTCAAAACGTATTCGGGAAGGATTTTTCCGTAAGCGGCTACAACGATAACGTCGGGCGACTCCTTCTCAAGAATATCACGGAAATTCTCCTCACGGAGATTTTCAGGCTTATAGGTGACAAGACCTAACTCCTCTGCCTTCTTTGCCGTCTCGCAGGGAACAAGCTTATAGCTTCTGCCCTTGGGAGTATCGGGCTTGGTTACAACGCAAAACTCCGACTCGGGAAGCGCCTTCACCATATTTTCAAGCACGACCGACGCGAAGTGCGGTGTACCCATATACATTATTTTCATTCAAACTCATCCTCGCTTGCATATCTTATAATTTTGTCCTCGAGCACAACTGCATCCATATGCTCTATTTCGTGGCAGAAGGCTTGTGCCTTGAGTCCCGTAACGTCACGGTAGATTACCTCGTTGCCGTGGCGGTCATAAGCCTTGACGGTGATTTTTTCGGGACGGTACTTTACTACCCATACGTTCGGATAGGAAAGACAGCCCTCGTACACCTCACGCTTGCCCGATGCTTCAATGATTTCGGGATTGATTACCTCAATGGGTCCCGTGCCGTCGTCAACGATTGCAACTCGGCGTAAAATTCCTACCTGCACGCCTGCAAGGCCTGCACCTTGTGCCTCCTCAAGAGTTTCCTTCATATCCTCAAGGAGTGTGTGAAGCTTCTCGTCGAAGCGTTCAACGGGTCTTGATTTCTTGCGAAGTATTTCTTCGGGGTGTTTAACTATCTTAAGCTTAGCCATAATAATCCTTTCATATGCCCGATGGATTCGGGTCAAAAATACAATGTATATTATCCTTGGCAGAAAACTCGTGCAGCACCTTGTGGAAAAGCGCACGGGCTCTCGCCGTGTTTTTATATTTTACGATAAGCTTCCGTCTGTAACGGTTTTTAAGCTTATACGGAAAAGCCTCAAACGGTCCGTAGGCAATTATCTTAACGTCGGAAAACTCTCCCGTAAGATACCCCGACAAAAGTCTGTTGAGCTTGTCGGAGGCTTTTTCAAGCTCTCGCTCATTCTCTCCCGCAAGGAAGAACATTCCAACACTGCAAAACGGTGGAAACAGCAGGGCTTGGCGGAGTGCTATCTCCCCCTTGTAAAAGCCTTCGTAATCCTGCGTGGTACAGAGGTTGATTATCTCACCGCCTGCATCCATAGTCTGTATGACGGCAGAGCCGTTCTTGTCTCCTCTGCCCGCCCTTCCGACAACCTGTGTCAAAAGCGCAAAGGTATGCTCGCAGGCTCTGTAATCCGAAATGAACATAGACAAATCCGCCATTATAACGCCAACGAGCGTGACGTCGGGAAAATTATGTCCCTTCGTGACCATCTGCGTGCCTATAAGAATATCGGCGGAATGACTTGAAAATTCGTTTATTATCTCGTCATGTGAGAATTTTTTGCCCGTTGTATCGGCATCCATTCTCAAAACTCTTGCGGTGGGAAATTTACGCTTTATTTCCTCCTCAAGCTTTTCTGTACCGTAGCCTCTGTATTGCATATGCTCCGAGTGACATTCGGGGCAGACCATGGGAGGTGACTGTCGGTATCCGCACCAGTGACACGCAAGCTTATACTCTCCGTTTGCAAGGTGGAGAGTCATTGGCACACTGCAATTCGGGCAAGAAACACCCGACTTACAGTCACGGCAGACAAGAAGCTTACGAAGTCCGCGTCGGTTTAAAAAGAGTATTGCCTGCTCGCCTTTCGACAGAGTCTCGGCAAGCTTTTTCTCAAGCACGTCACCTATCATCGTATCGGGAGGAAGTCCCTCGGATACGGTGTCGTAAAGAGTTATATCGGGAAGGGTTGCACCGCCGTAGCGCTCGGTAAGCTCGACAAGCGTGTACTTGCCATTTTTCGCACGCCAGAAGGAGTCCACGTCGGGAGTAGCCGAGGCAAGAAGCATAAGCGCACCGCTCACGGCACAGCGGAAGCGTGCCACGTCACGCGCGTGATACCTCGGAGAAATATCCGATTTATAGCTATCGTCCTGCTCCTCGTCAATGACTATCAAGCCGAGATTTTTCACGGGTGCGAAAATTGCCGAGCGTGTGCCGAGAACGACCGTCTTTTCACCGCTTTCAAGGGCTTCCCAGGCATCCTGCCTTTGTCCCTCGCTCATAGCCGAGTGAATTACCGCAACCTTATCTCCATAGCGTGAAAATAGCTTTGATGCATTTTGCAGGGTAAGTGCGATTTCGGGCACAAGAAGAATAACTCCCTGACCGTTTTCGATAGCCTCGTCAACAAGCTTTAATATGACCGAGGTTTTACCGCTGCCCGTTATTCCGTAAAGGAGTGCGGCAGACGGCTCTCTCGATTCAAGCAGAGGCAAAAGCGTATTATAAGCCTTAGTCTGCTCGTTTGATAAAACAATATCCTCACGGCTTTTCTTAAAGCCTGAGAGGTCGTAGGGCTCACGCATTACCCGTCGGCTTGACAGCGTAACAATTCCCTTTTTCTCAAGGTATTTTATAGCGTCCTGCTTTATCGAATATATATCGGAAAGCACCCTTACAGATACGTCGCCTTCAACGCCCTCAAGGTAGGAGATGACTCTTTCGTACTCCTCCTTCTTGCGACAGCCCTTTAAAAGCGTTGGAAGGTCGGCTCTTGAAAAATCCTTCGACAGCGAGGCTACCGTCTCATACTTTTCGTTGACGGTACATACCGCCCTTGTGCGTTTGACGATTACGTCACGGCGTAAAAGTGAGGAAATTCTGTCCTCTCCGACTCCCTCAAGAATATCGGAGTCCTTCTCGCAAAGCGTAATATAAATCGGGTCGGATTTATCAAGAGATAAAAAGCTCTCTCCCTTTTCATAGTATTCCTCGGTTTTGAAATTCAAGCCTGAGGGAAGCATTATTCTTGCGCAATCTCCGAAGGAGCAATAAAATCTGTCCGCCATAAAGTGCGCAAGGTCGGTGTGATGCCTTGAAAGACGGTACGGGTCGGGCAAAAAGAAGGAAATGCTTTTAAGACCTTCCTCCTCTCCCTCCTCAACGGCGGTAACGACGCCGTATTGCCAACGGTCAGATTTACCGAAGGGAATTGCACCTATCATTCCAATCTCACAAGGAGTGTCGGAAAGATATGTCCACGGGCGGTCATAGGTGTAGAGTGCGTTGAGAAGTCTCATTTCCACCTTCCACATATTACCACCCCTTTCTTCAATCTATAACTGATACTTCTACTTTAGTTCGTCTTATTCTTGCGCGGTCAACGTCCTTGCCCGCAAGCTCGAAGGTATAAAGGCGCTCGCCGTCAAGGTTGAATATGTCGAGGAACACCTCTGTTCCTCCCTTTATTTCGGTGTCGGTGGTTATAACGCTGTTGCCCTCCTCATCGAAGGTCTCAAGCTCAACCTCAATCTCTTCTCCGTGGTCGGAAAGAATACCGTCGGCGCAAAGTCTCGTCCAGGTATACTTACTTCTATCCTCAACGAAGGTAACGGGCACCGTCTCAAAATCCTCCACACCCGTCACACGAAGCTTGAAGGTGAAGGGATATTCTCCGCCCTCATCGTAAATATCACTGCGATGACGGAGAGTAAGCTGAAGCTTGTTCCATTTTTCAAGATAGTATATATTCGTTACGGTAACGCTTCCGTCCTCAGCCGTCCAGGAAACAGGCTGATAGTGATAGAGCGAAAAATCCTCGTCGAGATTTTTAAACACTGCTGACTCCTCGGCAGTAAGGTATACTGTCTCCGCAAGCTTCGGGTCACGCGTTTCAAAAAGGCGCGCAAAGAAAATAAGATAGACGAGTGCCGCTATTATTAAAACCAAATATTTCAAAAGCCTTTTGAAGCTGAATTTACGCTTTTCTGTATCCATAGACGTCTCCTTTTTAAAAAGTGGCTGGGCAATTCTCGCCTATCTTAATCCATACATACGTTCAAGCAAAGTAAAACGGCGAGATTGTATTAAATGCAATTTCTTAATATACAAAAAATAATCCTTGATAGATTATTTTACCATATTTATATGAATATTTCAACTTTTTATAAAAAATTTAATTATTTTTCGCAAACACGAAAAGTGGTCGGCAATTTAAGCTATGCACACGCTTATGCAAAGTAATACGGCGAGGTTGTATTGAATAGTAATCAAAAAAGCAGAGCGGAATGAGAGTCTGTACCCTTATTCCCTGCTCTGCTTTAATGCTTATTTAAATTCGTAATCGGTGGGAGATACGTACCAGCCGTCATCCTCAATATAAATGAGAGTGAATACGACGGTTGAGTTAAAGAGAATCTCCGCATCCTCGGGCACCTTGCCGAAATTATGCTCGGTGACACCGTTTTCGTCTATTTCAGGATCCTCTGCGTTGAAGAGAGTGTACTGATAGTGACCTCTGAAAGCCTTGGTGACGGTTGCGGTATCAATTCCGTAATTGCCGAGCTCGGACTTGAGAGTCTCGAAATCCTCGCCCTCAATCTTTTCGTCGAGCACACTTACATAGCCCACCTTGAAGTCCTCGCCATAAAGTGCAATTCTGGTCTTTGCAAGCTCCTCGCACTGCTTTTCAATCATATCGCAATAGTCGTAGTATTCCATACCTTTTTTCTTGGCGAAATACTCGATGGATGACTCGGGATACGCAAAAATGTAGCTTCCGAAGTCGGAGCTGTCAAAGAAGGAAAGATAGCAAAGCTCGGCTTCCTCACGGGGATTCAAAAAATACTCGGAGTAGTCGATTTCCTCGTCGGGAGTGGGAGTCTCGACAACCTCTTCCTTTTTACAAGCGGTGAAAACCACTGCTACGGCTAAAATTAACGTCAAAAAAAGTATAAGCTTTTTCATAACTGCACCTTCCTTTGTCTTTGAAAAAAAGCCGTAGCTTAAAAAAGTTACGGCTTTATGAAAAACGATTAAATTAAAGAGCTGCCTTTGCCTTCTCAACGAGTGCTGCAAAGCCTTCCTTGTCGCTGATAGCGATTTCAGAGAGCATCTTACGGTTGAGGTCGATACCAGCCTTCTTAAGACCGTTCATAAAGGTAGAATAGTTGATACCGTTAACCTTGCACTGTGCAGAGATACGGGTAATCCAAAGAGAACGGAAATCTCTCTTCTTCTGCTTACGACCTGCGAATGCATAGTTGCCGCTCTTCATTACCTGCTGCTTCGCCATCTTAAAGTGACGAGACTTAGCACCCCAGTAACCCTTTGCAAGCTTTAATACTTTATTTCTTCTTTTGCGCGTCATCATAGCGCCTTTTACTCTTGCCATTTCAAATACCTCCTAAAAATTTACCCTTAGCTTATGCGTAAGGAAGAATAGTCTTGATGTTGCGTGCAGTAGCCTCGCTCATGTAGGAAGCCTTACGAAGACCTCTCTTGCGCTTGGTGTTCTTGATGCCGAGGTTATGTCTGCGGCCCATGTGGTTCATTTTTACCTTGCCACTCTTGGTAAGAGTAAATCTCTTAGCGGATGCCTTATGGCTCTTGATTTTTCCCATTTTGTATATCTCCTTTTAAATATTTTACTTTTTTTCTTTTTTGGGTGATAACACCAGCGTCATGAAACGACCGTCAAGTGAGGGTGCCTTATCAGAAGTTCCGATATCCTCAAGCTCCGCCTTGATGTTGTCCATAAGCGCGTATCCTCTGTCGGTGTGATTCATTTCACGTCCCGAGAATACAATGGTAATCTTAACCTTGTTACCGTCGCCTAAAAATCTTTTAGCGTGGTTAAGCTTGGTGTTGAAATCGTGAGTGTCGATTCGGCAGGAGAACTTTATCTCCTTAAGCTCGACTACGGCTCTCTTCTTCTTGGATTCCTTTTCCTTCTTTACCTTTTCAAACTGGTATTTTCCGAAATCCATAATTCTGCAAACGGGAGGCTCAGCGTTGGGAGAAATCTCCACAAGGTCAAGTCCTGCATCGTATGCTGCGTTGAGTGCGTCCTGTCGGCTCATAATACCGAGCTGACTACCGTCTGCACCGATAACTCGCATCTCAGGGGTGCGAATCGCTTCGTTGATAAGTTGTTCCTTCGCGCTAATTGTGAAACACCTCCAAAAAAATGTGCGGAGAAAAACTCTCCGCACAACAAATCAAGGCTTTAGCCTGAAATTTCGTTATTGACCGTATCGCGCTCGGTGGCGGACAGGTGAGAACGGAGCGTTCTTCTTCTTTTTACCTGCCAAGTATACCACAGCTTAACGCGTTTGTCAAGTATTTTTTTAATTTTCTTGATTTTCCTCAACGGTCTCGGTTATTTCGGGCAAAACCGCATCGGGATTTTCATAGGGAGGCGGGTCAACCGTCTCGTCGGCAATAAACACCGCACTTTTCACAAAGGTTGTACGCTTGCCGTTCATCTGTCTTACCGAAATACTGTCGCCGTATATCGCCTCACATTCGGGCACGAACAGAGTATTGTTGTCAATAAACTGTGTTTCAAGCTTATCTCCGTTTATATCAACCACCGAGAAGGGCGTATATCCCGTGCCCGATATCCACACTCCGTCGTCGCGGTTTTCAACCACCTCAACCGTGGGAGGCTTAAGTCCGATGATGATATCCGTCGGCTCGTATGCAAGCTCATAGCCATAGCAGTTCTTATAGCCGTAGAGCATATCGTACTGAAGCATTTCGAGATATTTGAGGTAATCGGGATGCTCCGAGCAATTCTGATGAAGCTTTGTAATGAGACCGTTATTGATGTCAAGTCGCTCAAGCACACTTGCCGCAAGCTCATAGGAATAAAGGTCAGCGGCTTCGAATTCATTGGGAAGCTGATAATTGGACCATATGATATACTCGGTCTGGTATATGCTTCCGTTGACAAGCTCCTCGGGTGCAAGCTCAAGGTATGGCAGATGGTCGCCGTACATTACAACGACCGTCTTTTCTTCTCTTTTCTCAAGGGTCTCTATAAGCTCCTTGACGAAGGCATCGGTCTCCTTAAGCTGAGAAATATAGTATTCAAGTGAGGTTTCATTGACGAGTGTTTCCTCGGAAAGCATCACCGCATCAATAGTGGGAGTCCAATTTTCAGGAGGATCGGTCGGATAAACACCGTGAGGCTGAACGCCGATGGCATAAACGTAATCCTGCCCCGAGGTATAATCAAGAGCGTCGATAATTACTCCCGTGAGAACGCTGTCACAAGCCCATCCGATAGGATTGTACTCCACGTCCTGCATAAGCTCAAGGCAGGTAAAGGTATCGTAGCCGAGACTTTCAAAAACGTGAGCGCGGTCGTAAAAGAGTCCCTTGTGATTATGTACCGCGTGTGCGGTATAGCCAAGCTGACGGAGATTGAACGCCATACTCTCACAGGCTGTATTCTGAAGAACCGTCTTATAGGGATATTCACCGGGACCGAAATAGTCAAGGTTCATACCCGTCATAATTTCAAACTCAACGTTTGCCGTACCCGCGCCGACGTAGGGCACGGTAAGAAAGGCGTGAGGATATTTTTCCTTGAGAGAGTTATAGAAGGGAGTCGGGTCCTCGGAAAATTCTACGTTATTTATCTTATTGACGTCGAAAAAGCTTTCAAGCTGTAAAAAAATTATGTTAGGCGTATCCTCGGGTACAAGGTCCTCCTCGGCACGAATGTGGTCAAGGATTGTATCGACCTTTTCGGGAGAATAATCGTCGGGACGGGATATTCCCGTATCGAAAAGACTGCAGGAAAAGCAATATATAAAGCCGTAATCACGGTAAGCATCGGGAAGATTAGTAAAGCGCTTCGAAAGGACTCCGTTTGATAAGAAGGCATTGGCGAGAAGAGCTATAACAACCGTCATTATCGGAAGTGCGAAAACGCCCTGAAGCCACTCACGGCAATTACGACGGCAATTTTTGTAAATTAACACAAGTCCCGCAATGATAAGCACTATTGCAAGCACCATCAATACTATGACGTACCCCTCAAGGTAAAGACCAAAAATACCGAACACCGAGCTCAGCTTCATAAAGTCGGTTGCCGACAAGGGAGTTGAGCGGTAAAAGAGCACCGCACAATTTACAACGCCCAAAATAAGCAAGGGCAGAGTTGACATAACGAGTGCAAAAAAACGTCTCTTAAAGAAGAGACACAAAAGTGAGATTGCAAAAACGATAAGGGTATTGTATATAAATACTCCGGGGGAGTTAAATATATGTGTTATTCCCTTCCATACTGAATGACGGGAAAGCATCTCTATCGCAAGATTTACGAATATAGCCCAAACGAAGCCGAAAACGATAGGTAGCTTGCAGAAAAAAGCGTCCGCTCTTCCAATTGCACGACGCATTGCGTTGACTATTTTCATATTCCTCTCCAAAAATCAAAATACCGAATTTAATTCGGCTATTTGATTATACAACCGAGAGAGGTTTTTGTCAATAAAGTTAAAAAATATTTAAAAATTGAGAAGCAACGCTTAACAGCGTTTATCCGTTACTGCTTCCCCACCCGAAAAGCCATAGCCTCAGTTCCATAAGTCTGCCGTTCTTCGACACTGTGCAAAGTGCTTTTCCGTCGCCCTTGACGGCTGATATTTTTTCACTTATACTCGGAAAAAGAGTGCCCCAGAAGTTATGCCCTCTCCCCTCTCCGAGAGTTATAACGAGGCTTTTATAAACGCCGTCGGAAAACTCCTCATCACACAGCTCAACCGAAAAATCATCGTTACCGAGAGTGTCGGCACAAGCCGTTTTTATTCTGTCGGTATTATCCGTTATCCAAGCCTCTGCCGATTCAAGAGTTTTAAAGCATTCTCTGTCAAGCATACGGTCAACGGCGTCGACCACCTGCATTTTTACGCTCTGGTCGGAAATACCGTCAGAGTTCGCAATAACCCTAAGTCTTAGCTCCTCCGCTTCTCCGCTCTGCAAAAGCATCAAGACGAAAACAAACGCTATACATATAAAAAGTATTATCCTTTTCACAAAAATCACCTCTGAATGATTATAGCCAAGCAAAACACTTTTATACAAAAAATGAATTGCCACTCAAGGCAATTCATTTTCCAAGGGTAAAAGACTTTTAAAATTGATTCATCAAAGAGTCTTATCTTACGTCGGTATCCATTCCCGTTACGTTTTCAAAGCCTCTTTCGGCTCTGTCAAAGCCGTCACGGATTCCACGCTCGGTACGGTTGATGCCACGGTCGATTTTCTCACCGACGGTGGAACGCTCACGGGTATCATAAAATGCAGGGTCGTTGTAATAATCGTATCTGCCGTCACGGGTATCGTAGTTTCGGCAGGAAACGAGCGAAAGGGACAAAAGAATAAGGGCTGTAAAAATTACGCAAAGCTTTTTCATAAAAATTATTCCTTTTCAAACAAATAAGGTATGGGACGTAGCCCATACCTTATTTTCTACAAGAATAAAATTTTTATTCTTCGTCGAACATCTTAGCCTGACGAACGAGATCGTCGTACTTCTGACGTGCCTTAACAGCAGCCTCCTCAAAGAGCTCCTTAGCTCTGTCGGGGAATGCTCTGGTAAGTGAGGAATAACGTACCTCAGAGTTGATAAACTCGATGTAGTCAGCAGTAGGCTCCTTGCAGTCGATGGTAAGAGGATTCTTGCCTTCTGCACGGAGAGTGGGGTTGAAGCGGAAGTTCTGCCAGTAGCCTGCCTGAACTGCCTTCTTCATTTCTGCCTGACAGTTGGTCATACCGCCCTTAATTCTGTGAAGCTCACAGGGTGAGTAGCCGATGATAAGGGAGGGTCCGGGATATGCCTCAGCCTCGGTGATAGCCTTGATGGTCTGATTCATATCAGCACCCATAGCGATCTGTGCAACGTATACGTAGCCGTAGCTCATAGCGATCTGAGCAAGGTTCTTCTTGGAGATAGCCTTACCTGCAGCAGCTAACTGAGCAACCTGACCGATGCTGGAAGCCTTGGAAGCCTGTCCACCGGTGTTGGAGTAAACTTCGGTATCGAATACCATGATGTTTACGTCTTCGCCGGAAGCGAGAACGTGGTCGAGACCGCCGAAGCCGATATCGTATGCCCATCCGTCACCACCGAAGATCCAAACGGACTTCTTGGAGAGGTATTCCTTCTCAGCGAGAATCTGAGGAGCAACGGGGCAGCCAGCCTTTGCAGCGTTTTCAAGCTCAACGATGAGAGCCTTGGTAGCATCCTCGTTAGCCTTACCGTCGTTTGCAGTTTCAAAGTACTTAGCGGCAGCAGCCTTGAATTCAGCAGAAGCCTTATCGGATTCAGCCATTTCCTGAACCATACCCATGAGCTTTTCACGGATAGCCTTCTGACCGAGGTGCATACCGAGACCGTGCTCAGCGTTATCCTCAAAGAGAGAGTTAGCCCAAGCGGGACCGCGCTTAGAGTCACGGTTTACAGTGTAAGGAGTTGCGGGAGCGGAGCCACCCCAGATGGATGAACAACCGGTCGCATTAGAGATATACATTCTCTCACCGAAGAGCTGGGTGATGAGACGAGCGTAAGTGGTTTCAGCACAGCCTGCGCAAGAACCGGAGAACTCGAGGAGGGGCTGGTTGAACTGACTTCCCTTGACGCTGCTTT
>JAFYTG010000058.1 GCA_017558945.1 Clostridia bacterium | reverse complement strand
CGCTGCTTATGCATGCGAGCGCAAGCGAGTCGTAATGGAGTCGGCATTCCTACCCTCGACGCCTTGTCTTGAACAAATTTATTTAGCAATTTGGTTGTGTCATAATTCATTTGATACATCGTTAAAAACAAGATGGGAGTACCTCGACTTACGGAAAGTAAGCCATCGGCACTCCCACTTACTTTTGCCTTGTCTTGAACAAATTTATTTAGCAATTTGGTTGTGTCATAAATTTGTCCAAACGTCGTTAAAATAGTTGATAATTGAAAATTGAAAATTACGGTTGAAAGCAGACTCAAACGAGTCTGCTTTCGACCTTAATTAAGACGCAATTTTATGCGGTGCGTATGTCTGCCTCAACAGCCTTAACAAGCTTTTTCATAACGCTCTTTGCGACGGCTTCAATTTCGTCACCTGTGAGAGTCTTTTCGCCCGAGCCTATAACGAGGCGGATGGTGATAGACTTCTTACCCTCGGGAATCTGCTTGCCCTTGTACTCGTCAACGAACTTAACGTCCTGAAGGAACTCGGTCTTCTTGCCCATAACGGCGTTATAGATATCCTCCCACTTAACCATAGAGTCAACGAAGAAGGAGAGGTCATAATCGTTCATGGGGAATTCGGGAAGGTGTACGAACTTATTCGTTCTGGAGTTGAAGGGACGGAAGGCTTCCATATCCATTTCAACGAGGACGGCAGAAACGACCTTGATACCGCAAGCCATAGTAGCCTTCTTGGAGAGAAGAGCCATATCGCCTATCTTCTCGTCACCGAGGTAGATATTCATCCATACGGTATCGTCTGCCCAGTAGGGTTTTTCTACCTGACGGAACTCAAAGCCCTCCATATGAGTATAACGGGGCATTGCGCCGATTACACCCTTTGCACGACGGAAAAGCTCGGAAACGTTGTCCGACTTGCCAACAAAGGCACATCCGAGGTGCTTACGCTGGTAGGGGAGCTTTTCAACGGGGTCGTAGGGAGAGGAGTAGTCACGGTCGGCAAAAATCTGAGCCTCCTCAAAGATTGCAAACTCGTCGAAGCTACGCTCGTTCTTAACTATCGCCTTACAGATGTTGGGAAGAAGAGTTGAGCGGATGTACTTCTCGGAGGGAGAGGGAGGAGTGGAGAGAGCGAGAACTCCGTCGGTATTCTCAAGAATAGCATTGACGAAGGTGTCGGTCATCCAAGGATACGTGAATATCTCTTGCATATTGCAACGGAATGCAAGATACTCCTTAACCTTGCGTACAAGGTCCCAATCGAGCTGATTTATAGCACTTTCAAAGGTGGTGGTGATAGGAGTGGGCTGGAAGTTTTCGTAGCCGTACATACGAGCTACCTCTTCCATAATGTCCGCCTTGATGGATACGTCACCCGTTGAACGCCAGGTGGGAACAACGATGTGCATACCAACGTCGGTAAAGGTAACCTCATAGCCCATAGTACCGAGCTTGCGGGCAACTATCTCCTGCGGAATACGCATACCGAGACGGCGGTCAAGCCAATCGAAGTCTACGTCGATTTCCTTCTTGACGAGCTTGTTCGGATACTTGTCGTTGTATGCGGTAACCTTCATTTCGGGATAAAGGGAGGCAAAAAGCTCCATAGCCATAGAAACGGCAAGGTCGCATCTTTCGGGGTCGATTGCCTTTTCGTAACGGGAGGATGCCTCTGTACGATTGTCGTAGCGGAGTGCGGTGCGGCGTACGGTCTTGGAGTCGAAGTTTGCAACCTCAAGAATAACGCTGCTCGTTTCGGGAAGAACGGAATCCTTTGCACCGCCCATAACGCCTGCGAGAGCAACTGCGCCCTCGGCATCGGCAATAACGAGGTCGTCGGAGGAAAGCTCAAGCTCCTTATCATTGAGGAGGAGAAGCTTCTCACTCTCGTTGGCACGGCGTACCTCAATGTGATTTACAATGTGATTGGAATCAAAAACGTGAGTGGGCTGACCGAGCGCAAGCATAACGTAGTTTGTAACGTCAACGAGCGCGTTGATGGGTCTCATACCGACACGCCAGATACGGCTCTGCATTTCAAAGGGAGAGGGCTTAACAGAAAGACCCTCGATTTTTGCGCCGATGTAACGGGGGCATCTTTCCTCGTCAAGAATACGAACGTCGTATTCCGCAACCGCATCGGGAGTATATTTTTCAAACTCGACGAGAGGTAGGTCGTAAAGAGCTGCAAGCTCGCGTGCAATACCGTAGTGACCCCAAAGGTCAGGACGGTTGGTCATTGACTTGTTGTCTATCTCAAGAATCATATCGTCAAGGTCAAGTGCCTTGGCAACGGGAGTACCTGCGGCAACGTCGAGGTGAGACATATCCATAATCATATGCTCCTCTTCGGCAGGGAAGAGGTCACCGAGACCTACCTCGTCGGAGGCGCATATCATACCGAAGCTCGCAACACCGCGAAGCTTGGTGTTCTTGATTTCTACGGGCTCGCCCTCACCGTGCCAGCGTACCATAGCACCGGGGCAGGCAACAACTACCTTTTCACCCTCGTAGAGATTGCTTCCTCCGCAAACGATTTCCTTGATTTCCTCTCCGATATCTACTCGGCAAACGCGGAGCTTGTCGGCGTTGGGATGAGGAAGAACCTCCTTGATAATACCGATGATGATGTTTTCGAATTGCTTGCCGAGGTCGTGTACACCCTCAACCTCAACGGTTGACATAGTGAGGTCGTAGGCAAGTCTTGAAAGGTCCATATCATCGGGAATTTTAACGTAATCTTTAATCCAATTGAGCGATAATTTCATAATGCTCTTACCTCCTTAACGGAACTGGTTGAGGAATCGGAGGTCTGTTCCGTGGAACAGGCGCACGTCATCAACACCGTAACGCATCATAACGAGTCTGTCAAGACCGATATTTACGTAGAAGCCCGTGTATTCGTCGGGGTCAACGCCTGCCGCACGGAGAACGTTGGGATGAGGAGTACCGCCGGGCATAATCTCAATCCAACCAACGTGCTTACATACGCTGCAGCCCTTTCCACCGCATACGAGACAGCCCATATCAATTTCAAAGCCGGGCTCAACGAATGGGAAGAAGCCTGCTCTCATTCTTACGGGAACGTCCTGACCGAATACCTTGGAAAGTATGCTCTTTATCATAACCTTACCCGAGGTGTAGGTGAGGTCCTTGTCAACGATGAGCGCTTCATACTGGAAGAAGGCACGCTCGTGACGGGCGTCGGTAGTCTCGTTTCTGTAAACTCTTCCGGG
>JAFYTG010000057.1 GCA_017558945.1 Clostridia bacterium | reverse complement strand
TTGTGGAAACACCAAGCACCGAGCCGTTTGAGGAAAGGGAGATATTTGCGAATACAAGCATATCCGCATCAACCTTGAAATCGGCAATTTCAAAGGAAATATAGGCTTTTTTTACAGTCGTGATAACCGAAAAGCGTGTGCCGTCCTCAAGGGTAAAAACAATTTTAGAGCCTGAAAGCTCAGTTTTATCGGGGTAAAGAGTGACACCGTTACGCTCGATATAAGCAAAAGGGCAAGGCTGTGCAAGAAGCTCCCTCCTTGCCGTTTTGTCATAAAGGGATACGATATATCCCGACTCTATAAGGCACTCGACAAAATCATTTTGAAGGATAATTATACCCTCATCCTCACTGATACCCCCGTTATAAGCTCCGTCAAGCGACGGCAGAAGGTATTCACCTATACGTGAATTGGAGGCAACGAGTATATTGTATCTTGCCCAATGCCCGTCTATGTCGGTAAAGCGTGCAAGTCTTGAATAATTCTGTCCAAAGACGTTACCGTCAACGCTTATTCCGAGAGCTCTGTTGACAATCGTTACAGTCTCTGCACGGGTTATAGTATTTTCGGGACGGAAGGTCTTATCGGGATAGCCTCCGACAAGTCCGCTCTCGGCGGATAGCTTGATTGCCTCATAAAACGGATGCGTTACGTCGACGTCATCAAACTCGGCAACGCTCACCATTTCTTCGGGCTTCAGAACTGCTACCGCAATTTCAACAAGCTCGGCACGGGTTATGGGCTTGTCGGGATAAAATTTGCCGTCGTAACGGTCAAGAACGCCAAGCATTTCAAGAGAATAGATATAGTCCTCACTCCAATGCCCTCTGACGTCGGCAAAACGGCTTTCACCGTCCTCAATCCCGTCGGGAAATGCAAGACGGGCAAACACCGTCACCGCTTCGGCTCGGGTCACGCTTCCGTCAGGCTTAAACCTACCGTCGGGATAGCCTCCCATATAAGAAGCGTTAGTGTCAAGAGTTTGCCTTTCAACAGTCAGGGCAACGGTGTTTATACATACCGCAAAAACGATAAGCAAAAACAAAGCAAGCTTTTTCATTTGAGACTCCTTATCAATCTCTGTAATCCATCACAAGTCCTTTTTCGAGAAGCACGTCAAAATAAGCAAAGGCATCCGCCGTTGTCAACGGAATATAAGGCTGTTTATCGTAAACGGGAAGAGACCATTCGCACACACTCCTGCCATTCTTCTTTTTGTGCATTGGGCAGGAGGCACAGAGCCTTGAGCTGCGCTTATCAACTATATGATTAAGACGGCAATAGATTTTTCCACGGAAATCGGGTGCATAATCGTATTTCACAAAGCCCGTCTTACCGACACCCGTATCTCCCTTCTTAGCGGTGTTAAAGCCACGGGTAGCCTCGCCTCTTATATTCTCACAAATCGAGCTTACCCATTCAAGAAGGGCATTTTCGTAATACACTCCCGATGCCCTTGACGGAATGGCGGAAAGCTTTACAAATAACGTGCGGTTGTCAAAAAATCTCAAGCCCTCTCTCTGCTTAAAGGCGGAGGAAAGACTTTTTTTGCCGCAGGAAAGGTTGACACAACGAAGCGTTTCGGGAAGAGACCAATGGGACTGCTCGTCACCGTAGCGTGTGAGCACTCGCTTTCTTGAATAATCCAATATTCCCATACCGCATCTCGTCTTATCAAAGGATAATTGCTTCGTCGGATAAATATCACCGTCAACTGATTTTCCCACCTGAAAATAGGCAAAGATTACGTCCTGAAGGGTATTATCCTCAGCTGTAAAGGTATGATAAAAAAGCAAGATATCATTTTTCGACGGAGCATCGTGAGACAGCGAAAGACCCAAAACGCTCAATTTTTCGGGGAGTGTCGGAGGAGTATAATTAAGCTCCTTATCAATAAAGAAGGGAGTCTTTTCGGGATAGCGGACAAGGTATATTTTCATTTGTCGCTCACCTCCAGAGACTCAAGAAGCTTTTCAATGTGCGCGCGGTAGCCATCAACTGCGGATTGCGGAGAAACAAGCCTTACCTCACCCTCAAAGCGTGACACCCAAGCATAAAAGAGAGGACTCGGCTCAACGCTTACGTTAAAAATGTATCTGTCACCATCTGCCTTTCTGACGGTAACGTCAGCGCCGAAGCGGTCAAACATTGCGTCAACGAATGCCGACGGCACGGACAACTCAACACGGGTAGGAGTACCCTTGAACATATCGAAAACGCTCTTTGAATAGCGAGAGGTATCGTATTCACGGCTGAGCTTTACCTCCTCTGCGGTAAGCTCACCGCTCGGAGTAACGTCAGCCATCTTGTCAACACGGTAATGGCGAATCTCCTCTGCCTCACGGTTATACGCTACAAGATAATAATTCTCGTTATTCCATACGAGTGTTATAGGCACAGCCTCGTAAAGCGCGCCGTTGTGACCGTAGACTCTTTTCTTTTCCCAATTGTACTTAAAATACTTAAAAGTGACGGCACGTCCCTCGTCAAAGGCGGTATGTATCGCATCAATGTTTATATAAATAATCTCGTTTGCATTCTTGACCCTCTCGGTAAGGCATACCCTTCGTGAAAGCTTTTTGGCATCATAGTCACTGCAAAGAGTACCAAGCTTTTTTATAAGTGCCTCCGACTTCTTTGCGGTCACAAACCTTGACGAGCTTACCGCATCAACAAGCATTTTAAGCTCGGGAGTTTCAAAGGTGCGACTGGCAAGATAATATTTCGTGCTTTTTCCGTCTCTTTGGGAAATAATATCCATACCGTAAGAAATAAGAAGCTCTATGTCATTATATATTGCCTTACGCTCGCAAGGAATACCGCAAGCCGTGAGGTGAGCTATAATATCGTTAACTCCGACACCGTGATGCTCGTCGGTATATTTTTCAAAATAATCACGAAGCTCCAAAAGCTTTGTTTTCTGCATATGTTGTTTTGCCATAGCACATCCTCCGTTTTTGAAAATACGGCAAGGTTATAAGCCTTGCCGTACGGTTTCATTCTGCAATTTTAATATAGCTGAATTCCTTAATGGCATCAGCAAAGTAGCTCGATTGATAGGTGAGCATTTCAACAATGTCATCCGCACGCTCGTCAAAGACGGGAGTGGGACAGAGGGGAGAGTCAAGAGAGGTATTGACAACAGGAATAATTCTCGTTGAAAGCACCTTGTTTTCTCCGTTTTCCTTTGCAAAGGTCTGTCTGAAAAGGAAGGAATAAGCGGTATTAGCCTGCTCAGAGTCAAGGCTTCCGCTGTATGTGAGATTACCGGGTGAATAAACGATATATCTGTCTCGGTAAAGCTCAATGCCCTGCAATACGTGTGAGCCCGTGCCGACTACAAGGTCAGCACCCGCACGGATAGCCGCACGTCCGACCTCCTTGTTGAAGGCGTCAAAATGCTGCTCATAGGGACTTGTAACGGTACCGAGATAATCCGCGGAAAATGCGGTAGACTTTCTGAGTCTTGTATTCCAGTGAAGCTGAACGACTATAAGGTCCGCTCCGTTTTCACGCTCGCTGTTAACGGCGGCTGAAACAACGTCGCAATTCTTATCCTTCTGTGAGATAGATACCTCAGTGTCGGTAAGGTCAAAGGTGATGTATACAACCTTGCCAAACGCCGTATCGTTAAAGGCTGAGCCCTCCTGAACGGAATAAGTAATTCCGTTGTCGGAAAGTGCCTTTACGGTATCGTCATAGCCCACCTGACCGTAATCGAGAATTTCCGAGGGAGAGATGGACGCAAAGTTGATTCCCTTAAGAGACTCTGCGTATAAGGGTAAGCCCTTAACGGGGTCAAGAATATCCTCGCTCGGCTCTGCCGACTCGGTGAGAGGCGCAAGCAGAGTTATAAAGGAGGCATCGTCATTCATAAAGAAGGGAGAAAGCTTATAGAACGGGAAGCCGTAGCTTGAATTGTCGTGGGCATTCTTAAAGCTCTTTTCCTGAGCAGTGCCTATTCTGTCACCCAAAAGTGCTCCGCCGCCAACGGTTACGGTAAAGGTGGTAGCCTTATCCTGAGCCGATATAACGGCGTTATCGTTTACGGAAACAAGTGCAAGGGTAAGTGAGCCGCCAACCTCGGTATCAAGCGCAGGATAAAGTGATACGGTCTCGGGGCTTGTAAGCCTCGAGGCGCTCTCTCTTAAATCCTTCAAAAGCCTTGAAGCAAACGCAGAAAACTCAATATCGGTTGCAATTCCCTCGCTGACACGGGAAATGCCGTCGGCAATAAGTCTGTAATAATCCGCCTCGTTTACGTTTCCGTTTTCCTCAAGCCAATCGGCAACGCTACCTGCATTGTCAACGATAAATTTCGACTCCTCCTCAAAGCTCTTGTCATCCTTGTAAGCAAGACGCTCAACAAAATCCTCAATACGCTGAGCAAAGGCAGAAACGCCGATTGTGGAAAGCTCCACCTTTTCTCCGTCGGGTGATACGGGAGGAAGATTTACCGCAGGGCTTTCCTCCTTCTTGTCGGGAATATTTATAACGATATCGTCACGATTGATAATAGACGTGAGCAAAAGAATGGATCCCGCAAGTGCTACAACGCAAAGTGCTATGCAAATAATTTTATTTTTCATAAGGCTTTACCCTTCCATTTTACTTCATTTGTAATATTGTAGCATACTTTTATTAAAAAGAAAAGACCTTTTTGTGATTTTGATCAATTTGACGAAGCAGAAAAGTCAACCACGTCTCCGAGAAGCTCGTCCTCTATCTTATTTATGTCGGTATAGGCATCGGGCACACGTCCGACGATTACGGTATCGGTAAGCACGACCGTATCCGATACGTGACAGTCAATAGCGTGCGACAGCACAAGCATATCAAGGTCGAGGCTGACGTTTAGCACCACTCTGTGCCACGTCTGGTTGATTCCCGCCTCAAGAAATACCGCACCGATATCGGTGGTCACACTCCTCACGGGAAGTGCCTTAATACAAATATCGGGGCCTCTGCCCGACAGAAGCTTTATTCCCGTAAGGCTTCCGAGAGGAATAGAAAGCTCCTTCCTCCCTTCCGAAAGCCTTGCTTGAACCTCCCTTGAAACAAGGCTTTTTATAAGATTTATACGCTCGGTATCGGCGATAAGAGAGACTATTTCTCCACCGCTCCCTCTCTCAAGCGTGACGAGTCCTCCCGAGTCATTATCCCGCAAAACGTCAAAAACCGCGCCGTTTACCGTAACGGTGGCAAAGCTTCTCCCCTCGGCTATCGCAAGTCTTTCGATTATCGGAAAAAGCTTCATTTCAAACAGCAAAAGCAAAACAAGCGCCGAAACGGGCACAACGGCTATTGTTAAGAGCTTTTTCATAAATTCACCTCATACTTATTTTATAAAAAAACAAGTCACGGGTTAAATTTTCAAAAACCGTTTTTTCAAAAAAAGCAAAAGGTCGGTGCTTTTTCACACCGACCGTTATCGTATCAGGTCTTATTTATGGAATTTTTATATTCCGTAGGAGTCTTTCCCGTTATCCTTTTGAACATCAGCGAAAAGTATCTCGGGTCATTGTAGGAGAGCGCGTCGGATATCTCACTCATGGTAAGTCTGTTTTCTCGGATGAGCCTCTTTGCCTCCTTTATCTTGAGGCGGTTGAAATAGGATATTACCGACTCTCCCGTCGTCTGCCTGAAAACCTGAGAAACGTAGGATTTTGAGTAGCCTGTCATACGGCATATCTCGTCGATATATATCTGCGTATGCACACGGCTCTTAAGATAATCGGATATCTTGTCGGAGATGGTAGAGGCAAAGCCGTCGTTCTTGATAAACTCGACCTGCTCCTCCCTTTTATCCTCGGCACGAAGAAGGGTGATAAGGAGCATTTCAAGGTTGATTCGTATCATCTGCTGACCGCCGAGGTTAGGGTCATCAAGCACCTCAAGCTTATCCTTGAAGGGTAGCTTGAAGGTACCTCTCGTCTCGTTGATTATATTCTCGATATATGGCTTTTCCCTCTTACCGAGGTTTATCTTATAACCGTCAAAAAAGGACATAAGCTCGGAGTTTAAGTCAAAGCAAAGCACGAAAATGGACGGTGCGTTATTGCTGTCGGCAAGGAAGCGGTGAGTACGGTTTGGTGAGAGAAACATAAGCTCCCCCTCCGAGAGTCTTGTGGGCGTTTCCTCAACGTAATAGTCTATCGCTCCTTTATCCGCATATACCATTTCCCAGAAATTGTGACTCTCACTCGGGTACTCATAGCCTCCCGGCAGGTCGAGATATTCAATTGTGATAATGTTCTTAACAGACAGAAGATTCTCTATCTTATGCTTAAAATAATACTTCATAAATCTATTGTAACACCAAGTATCAAAAATGTAAATAATATCATTAAATTTTTTTAAAAAATATTTTTGCACAAAAATATGATAATATTAAACAATAATTGATTGAAAAGTTCATAAATATGGTGTAAACTGTAAATAGCCAAAATAAGTCGATATAATCGGCTATAAAATATTATCAGGAGGTATGTATTATGGCATATTACAACGCGCAAGAAACTGCGAACAGAATTGCAAAGGTTCAGAAGCTTCTTAACGAAAAGGACGTTGACATCGCTATCATCTACTTTGATGAGCTCAACGTTGCAAACGGCTGGTATCTTACCGGTTGGGTAGGACAGTTCGAGAAGGGTGCTGTAATGGTTCCCAGAGTTGGTGAGCCCATGCTCCTCGGCGGTCCCGAATCCGAACCCTTCGCAAAGCAGGATGCTGCTATCCGCGACACAAGATGCTTCCCCGTATTCATGGTACCCAACGAAGAGTACCCCAACGCTACCATCATCACTTGGGATGAGCTTTTTGCTGAGCTTTCCAAGACCATCACTCTTAAGAAGGTTGGTCTCGTAGGTGCTGATGAAATGCCCCACGCTCTTTACACTCAGCTCGAGGACGGCTTCAAGGGATGCGACATCGTTGACATCACAGAAGATTACCTCAAGTTCCGTTACGTTAAGAGTGACTGGGAAGTTGAACAGGCTCGCGCTGCAACCAAGCTTTGCTACGACGCTTACAAGGCAATGGCTGAAAAGGTTAAGGCTGGCAACAAGGAATACGAAGTTGCTGCAGCTGGTGAAGCAGTTTGCCGTGCAAACGGTGCTAACGGCTTTGCATACCAGACAATCGTTGGTTCAGGTGTTCGTTCCAACGCAGTTGTTCCCACCGCTACCAACAAGGTAATGGAAAACGGCGAAATGGTTATGCTCGGTATCGCTCCCAGAATCAACGGCTATGCAGGTACATTCGGTCACACCGTTCCTGTTTCCGGTGAGTAC
>JAFYTG010000056.1 GCA_017558945.1 Clostridia bacterium | reverse complement strand
GTTTGTAATTTCAATTCCGGAGAAGCCGAAGACAACCTTTGCACGAACGGGTGCATCAGTCTCTGCGGTTGCGGTGTACGTACCGTTGAAGCTTCCTGTGGGTATCTCAAGCTTACCAGAATAGGTGATTTCGGTCACACTCTGGTCAGCCTTGGTAAGATACGCCTTGCGTGTTACGGGATCGAACTCGATAAAGTCACTTCCCTGAAGAGTTGCGTTAAAGGTGATTGAGGAATTACCAACGGTAATGGTGGGATTCTTGACGGGCGCTTCTGTCTGCAAATAGCCCTTGATAGGCGTGATATAAGCGTTACCTGCAGTTGCACCGCAAAGTCTTACGGTTACCTTGTTGATGTGCTTGTAGCCGGGAACGGTACGGTAGGTTGAATACTGCATACCGGTGATACCGATGCCGTCAAAGGTGTACTTGTCGGTATCGTATTCGGCGTTGTCCGCATCAAGAATTACGAAGTCACGCCAGCCCGTGAAGTTGAGGTCGATAAAGTGGTCGATACGACCGCCTGACTCACCTGCAGTAAGTGCACCCGTGAGAGAAATGAGCATTGCGTCTCCATCGTTGCCCGTACCCTTGACCTTGAACTTCATTACCATGTTATTATCCATCTTAACCGAGGTAACACGTCCAAGAGTCTGATTTGAGAGAGGCTTATCCTCCTCAAAGCCCGAGATTACAACCTCGTTTTCGGAAAGCGTTGACCAACGTCCTTCAATTCGGATAAAGGGCTCCTGAGTCTTAAAGGGGTTCTTACCCGTAAAGGTGGTGTCGTTGAGTACGTTACCTACGTTGTACTTGCTGTAATACATTTCAAGGAATGCGTACTCTCCTTTGGATTTCTCAATTATTTTGAATTCTCCACCGTGGTCAATAACCTTCTGCTTTGCCTCAGCAGTAAAGTACTCGGATTTACGGATTGTGTTGTAATATGCGTAGTATTCAAGGTTGCTCTGATACTGAGGATTGTTGTCTACCGACGACGCATTAAAGGAGTAGAGAACGTTACCCATATTATAGAGTACCGCAAGAGTACCCATATAATCGATGTCGTCACGGAAGAGGGTCTTTTCGATTGTGTTTCTCATACCCGAGGTCGCAGAGGAGTCGGGGAAGAAGTGGAACCAACCGATGTTAGTTGTGAAGTTGTATCGTGCTTCCTTGAGGTTCACGTCGAGATGCGCCTTGACGAACTGCTTATAGCCACGAGTGGGAGTATCCCAAGCGCCCATTCGTCCTCTTACGTTCCACATCTGCGGAGCGGAAGCCGAGAACTCGATAATAGGATCGTCGTGACAGCCCTGAAGTATTCTCTGTGTGTAGGTCTGATAGTAGTACTTGGTATCGTTTGAGTTATTGGTGTGATGACCGATACCGTCGATAGCGTCAAGATAAATCATCGAGAAGCCACCGTCGTTGTAGGTCTGTGCCGTAAGGTCTGCCATATGGTAGAAAAGCTCAGAGCCCATAACGGGTGAGAATCTTGAGAAGTATCCCGAGAGGTGATAAATCGTTGTACCATCATCGTGCTTCTGAGGCTTGGTACCGCACTGCGCACGCTTAACGTTGATGAAGCCCTCGGTAGTACCCTGACCGACGTAAATGATTTCCTCGTCAATCAGAATGTAACGGCTGTTCTTGTAGAAGAAGGTTTCTGTCGTATCGAAGCTTGTAGCATCCTCATTGGTCTTGATGTTCAATTTTGTCTTTGTGAGATTACCTCTGAGAGTGTATACGTCGGGCATTGTCTCAAGCTGCTTCTGCCACTTGGGATTTGCGGTGATGCCCGTTGCGTTGTAGTCAATGTAGTAAGCGTAAACGTGGAGACCGAGGAGAATATCGTTGTCCTTTGCAAGCTTACCGATAGTCTGACCGAACTCCTTTGCAGTGCCGTTAGGCATAGTGGGGAAGTAGAAGTCACCCTGACGGAATGAGCTTGTGTTGTTGTGATGGATATCGATCTGATTGATGTTGAACTGCTTTGCCTTTTCGATAACCGCCTTCATATTCTCTTCGGTAGCGTTGGTGATAAGGATATAGTCACCTGCGGTATCCTTGTTGAGATATGTGAAGGGACCGCCCGTTGTGTTAGCAAGACCTTTCTTGCGGTCAATTGCGTTTGCAACGAGTCTCAAGCAGTCGTCGTTTTCCTCAAGCGTTGAAAGTGCGAAGCCGTGCTTTGAGCCAATCGTACCTGCTGCATACTTCGTGTAAACAGTAGCGTAGGTGGAGTTGGAGTAGCCCATACCCTTATCAACGGTAAATACGTTGGCTGTCATAGCCATCGTGCCGAGACGGAAGGATTCGGGATCGGTAAGCATTTCGAGATTTGTAGAAAGGTTAGCAAAGGTTATGCTCTCATATGAAACGGGTACCTGAGAGTCGAGCTCAAACGCCATATAGTCGTCATGGATGTCGGCAATGAGATATACGACGTCACCCGACTTGAAGGTAACCTTGATTCTGTTGCCCTCGATAACCATTTCTTTGGGAACTGACTTTGTTCCGCCGGGATTGGAAAGATAAACGAACTGAGGATTCTTGGATGCACCGTTGATGCTCTGACCGTTTGCAAGGTTGATGATATCGTCAACCTGACCGTTTCTCTTGTTAACGGTAATCTTTATTCTCTTATTCTGGAAAACGAGGTTATTGCCTGCCTCTGAAACTCCGTTGAGGGTTGCCGAGTATGAGCTCTTGGTGGAAACGTTGGAGTTTGCCGCCATAAGCACGTTGAGCTTTGCCCAGTGCGAGCCAATGTCAACGAAATTGTTTGCAAGCCTGTCGGGGAGAACCGTATCCTCTGATACTGCGAGGTTTAAAAGACGGTTGATAACCGTTACAACCTCGGCTCTCGTTATCGTGTTGTCGGGACGGAAGGTGTTGTCCTCATAACCGTTTACAAGGCTTGTAGAAGCCGCCGCAACGATTGAATTGTAATAGAAGTGGTCCTTGGGACCATCGGTGAAGGATACGGTATCTGTGCCCTCTCCGAGATTGGAGGCAAGGTATGCAAGGTCAACAAACTCTGCTCTTGTGATGGGCTCGTTGGGCTTATAGGTGGTGTTCTTGTTGCGGAAGAAGAATCCGCACTGGTCGAGATATGCTACCGCATTGTAGAACCAATCGCCTGCTTTTACGTCCTCAAAACGAGTGACGTATCCGTCGGGAATAGTTTGAGTGTTAAGAAGAAGTCTTGCAAATATGGTACAAGCCTCTGCTCTCGTCATATTAGCGTTAGGACGGAAGGTGTTGCCCTCATAACCGAGTATATAAGCGGTGTTGGAGCCGTTGGGCTGACGTGAAATCGTGGGAAGACCGTCAATGGTAAGAGGCTCGGTAAGTGTTGCAATCTTGTCAAGAGTTACCTTAACCTCGCTATCTTCAATATAGCCTGTTTCGGGAGCAAAGAAGCGGAACGAAAGGGTCTTGTTGTCCTCGGATATTTTTGTCATAACAGTAAAAGGACCCGTTGCCTTGTCAATAACCGAGGTGTTTGCCTGAACCGAAACAGTCTCGTAGCCGTTGGGATTGGTAAGCTTTCTGGTATTTATCTTGGGGCTTGCAAGGTTAGAGGAAGAGAGCACCGCAAGGATGTTATCGTGCTTTGAAAATGCGTATTCCCAAAGTGCTTCGCCATCACGGGGCTGACCAACGTGAGCAAGAGATACACCGCCTACACGGGTGGTCTTACCCTTGATGTTGATTCCCGTTGCCCAATCCCACATGGTATAAAGCTCACCGCTCGGCTGCATAAACGAGGGAGTGTAAACAATCGCATATTTGTCGGTATGCTTTGCAAGGGTGTCATTGAACCAATCGAGAACTGCTTCTCTGGGGAATATCTCTAACTGGAAGATTATGTATTTCGTGTCGTTGTTTGAAATAATGGAGTAGTAGTTTGCATCGTCATAAGCGGAGTAAATTACACCCTCGGGAAAGATTTCGATGGGCTGGAAGTATACGAACTGGCTGCTGTCTCTTGAACGTGCTGTACCGTTGGCGTAAATGTCTGAAACGTCATAGCTCAAGCCGTAGGGAATACCCATATCGGTAAACAGCTCGGTCATATTCTTGAGAGCCTGCCACTGAGCGTTCCATTTTGCATCGTTCTGATGGAGTGTTACAAGCTCGTCTACCGATTTCTTTTGATCGGTAACGATTGATTTGTACGTATGCTCCGAGGGCTTTGTAAGCTTTCCAAGAAAGGAAATATACTTGATGTTATATCCTTCGGCGTTTTCACCGAGAGTATAAACTGCCTCCTCAAAGCTTGGCTTGTCTACGTGGTTGTCAAGGGTGTGGAAGCTTGCGAGAATGAACTCGTTATCCTTTGCCCAATCCTCCTTTGCCGCAAACGCACATATGCCAAGCGTTGCGACTAAAAGAACTGCAATCAGAAGCGACGTAAAAATTCTTTTCATTTTGCATCTCCTTTATTGTATAATATTATTGTAATAATTATATGTTTTATAAAAAACATTGTCAATGGAAATAAAATCCCTTTTTATGTATTATTGAGTAACCGATTAAAACGTGACCGTTCGGGTCTTTGTTTGTCTTTCGTTGGGTGAAAGGGTCATAATACCTGCCTTTTGCGTAATATCTGAGCCTGCATCAAAGTAGTCGGAAAGTCCGCACCAGGGCTCGAGACAGATAAATTTAGCGCCAACCTTTGTCCATATCATAAAGTAGTCAAAGCCGTCAAAGCCAATTTCGATGGTGTCTCCCGTCTCTCTGTTTTTGAGCCACGCTTTTCTTGACTTGAGATTTAAGAATGCAAGAGTGTCGAGCTCAAAGAATTCCTCCTTGAGCTGAAGCTCGGTTGTGTTTTTGCCGAAATTCATAAGCTCATGACCGAGTACGGGTCCTACAAGCAGATTGCTGTCGAGGTCCTCGGGCTTCTCAAAAATAACGCTGTATGAATTGACTCCCTCGGGACAGTTGTACGCATCGTGTCCGCCGAGAGAATAGTACATATTTTCATCTCCTGTGTTCCTTGTGTCATACGTAACAGTGAGAGTAGAGCCGCTTATAGAATACATTACTCTGAACTCAAAGTGGAAGGGATAGCATTTGAGTGTTTCCTCGTTTGAGCGAAGGAGGAAGGTAGCCGAGGTTTCGGTCTTTTCCTCTACCTCGAAAAGACTCGGACGTGCAAAGCCGTGACGGGGAAGAGAATAGCTATTTCCCTTGTAAGTATAAGTATCGTTGTTAAGACCTCCGCAAATCGGAAAGAGGGTGGGTGCGTGCTTTGCCCATACCTCAGGGTCTGCTTGCCAAATCTTTTCAACACCGTCTTTGATAACGCTTGTCATTTCAGCGCCGATAGAGGTGAAGGATACCTTGATTGTTCCGTTTGATAAAATTACTTGTTCTGCCATTTTGTTTACCCTTTCGTTTTTTGTTGTTATCATTGATATGATTATACAATATTTTTTTGAAAAAATCAAACTGTTTGTGCAAATTATTTACCATTATAAGTGTACCATTATTTTTTGACTTTGTATATAGTAAATTTGGCTAACTGTTTGCACTTTTCTGCTATTGACAACGAAGCGTAAAGCTGTTAAAGTATATGTGAGGTGATTTTATGCGGTCCTTAGACTATTTGCATATTAACAGCTGTGGATATCAAGACCTATACGGCGTTGATACGGGAAGCTTTCGACCGAGAGGCAGAGCGGATTATCATTTGCTTTATATAACTGACGGTGTCTGCTTTGTCAATTTTAACGGAAAAGCCGTTGAGGCAAAAGCGGGAAGCGTTTTACTTTTTCTGCCGTATGAAATTCAGGATTATCGTTTTAAAGCCGAAATACGCTCACGCTCCTATTACATCCATTTTGACGGTGCTGTTTGTTCCGAGCTTTTCGAGGATTTTTCAGAGCGCCTTTATTATGTCGGAAAGAATAACCATCTCGAAGCTCTCTTTAACTCAATGACCGAGGAATACCGTATGAAGCTTTTGTACTGGGAATCGGCTTGTCAAGGCTATCTTCTTAATATTATCTCATCTGTAAAACGCGAAATAAATATGATTATGTCTAAAACGGGTGAGGTGTCATGCGATATGATTTCAAGAATATGTCAGGAAATGCACTCAAGCTATTCAAAAAACGTTTCCGTTCCCGAGTACGCCTCAATGTGTAACCTTAGTGAAAGCCGTTTCTCTCATTTGTTTAAAATAAATACGGGTGTCAGCCCTGTCAGATATATTCTGAATATTCGCATTGAAAAGGCTTGTGATTTGCTTGAGAATACCGACTTGTCAATATCCTCCATAACCGAGCTTACGGGTATGCAGAGTCAACACTATTTAAGCCGCATCTTTAAAAAGTATATCGGTATGTCACCAAGTGAATACCGTAAGAAATTTAAGTAAAAAGACTGTAAAAAAACTCTGCTTGAGTTTTTTTACAGTCTCTTTTCAGGAGATAGGAAAAAATGCTCCAGAATGGACAAACCGAAGCCCGTCAGCGTACGAGTGTACGGTAGTGGCGAGGTTTGTTCAGAGCCAAAAACATATGATTTATTCGAGAAAACTCATTTTTGAGTTTTTACC
>JAFYTG010000055.1 GCA_017558945.1 Clostridia bacterium | reverse complement strand
AGTTGCAGGCACAGTGCATCATAGCAACGATGGAGTCAAGATATGTACATACCGCACAGCAAGGAATGGCGCCCTTGATTCTCTCCTCGATACAAGCGGCGTAAAAGGTTGCCGTACCGCCTCCCGAGTTACCCATACAGTAAACGTTGTCACAGTCAAGCTCGGGGAATTCCTTTTCAAGCACGTCGATAAGTCTTGAAATATCCCATACACGCTCACCGATTGCGGTTCTGCCCGTCATAAGAGTGGGCATTACGGAAAGCGCACCGGGTCTTGTGGGAGAGGGATGGCAGCCGGGGCCGTTTTCGTCACCTCCGCATTCACCCATATATCTCTGCTCAAGCACAACGGGTGCATAGCCGTTATTGAGAGCGTGTACCGCAAAGTCACGGTCGCCTCCCTTTATGAGCTCCTCATCACCGGGATACTTGGGCTGACCGAGAGAAATGTGCATACCCTTTGAATGTCCCTGAAGGCATATCATAGGAGCAATCTTTCCCTTGAGTCCCTTGGGAAGTCTTACAACTGCAGGTGCATAGTAGCCCTCTTCAGTCTGGAACGAAAAACGAATTTCGTTATACTCCTTGGTCTCGGTTTTGGACTCAACAAGAAAATCGGGATCACATTTTTCAATAAGGTCAAGACCTAAAAGCTCCCAAAGCTTTGCACGGGCATTCTTCTGCCACGCTAAAACGTCCTCTCCCTCGTGATAACGAAGAGCGGGCTCCTTCTCTATAATTTTCCAGTATATATTCTTAGGATTTTGGTTTCTCATTAATTTTCTCCTCACTTTTCTCAACGCTCAAGGCGTTGTTTTTATCATTGTAGCACTATTTTCGGACGTTGTCTATACTATTTTTAGCAAAATACAAAGATTTTTTTGATATTATATTGATTTATAAATAAATCTTTTGTATAATCAAATCAGCAAATAACAATTCTGAAAGGAGTTTTTTTATTATGGGACTTATCAAAGCAATCAAAGGTGCCATCGGAGGCACACTCGCAGATCAATGGAAGGAATTCTTCTACTGTGACGCTCTTGACAATGACACACTTATGGTGAAGGGACAGAAGCGTACAAGCTCACGCTCCTCAAACACCAAGGGAGAAAGCAACATTATCTCCAACGGCTCGGGAATTGCCGTTGCGGACGGTCAGGCAATGATAATCGTCGAGCAGGGCAAGGTCGTTGAATTCTGTGCAGAGCCGGGTGAGTTTACCTACGACACCTCAACAGAGCCCAGCATCTTCACGGGCAATCTCGGTCAGAACATTCTTGAGACCTTCAAGACCGTCGGCAAGCGTTTTACCTACGGCGGTGATACGAGTAAGGACCAGAGAATCTACTACCTCAACACAAAGGAGATTATGGGCAACAAATACGGCACCGCAACGCCCATTCCCTTCCGTGTCGTAGTAAACGAGCAGATGGGCTTCAAGCTTTCGGTTGACATCCGCTGCAACGGTGAATACACCTACAAGATGGTTGACCCCTTGCTCTTCTACACAAGCATTGCAGGAAACGTTGCCGACACCTATGACAAGGAAAATATTTCCGACATTCTCAAGAGTGAGCTTCTCTCGGCACTTCAGCCCGCGCTCGCCAAGGTTTCCGCTCAACAGATTGAATACTATCAGCTTCCCGCTCACACTACCGAAATAAGAAACGCTCTCGTTGACGTGCTCCGTCTTGATTGGACGGAGACCCGCGGTCTTGAGCTTTTCAAGATAACCATCAACTCCCTCTCCATCCCCGAGGATCAGAGAAAGAAGATTACCGAGTGGGAGGAGACTGCTATGACCACCAACCCCAACGTCGCAGGCGCAAGAGTCATCGGCGCTCAGGCAGACGCAATGCGTACTGCAGCCGCTAACGAAAACGGTGCTATGACGGGCTTTATGGGTATGGGAATGGCAATGAATGCAGGCGGAAACGCCCAGAATCTTTTTGCTATGGGACAGACTCAGCCCGTACAGAATAACGCTCCTGCCTCGGAGGATTCATGGAAATGTGTCTGCGGTGCAACCGCAACGGGACGCTTCTGTACCGAATGCGGCTCCAAGAAGCCTGCGGCAGACGGCACCTGGACCTGCTCCTGCGGAAGTATTAACACGGGACGTTTTTGTTCCGAGTGCGGAAGCAAGAGACTCGTTTTGAAATGTGATAAGTGCGGTTGGAAGCCCGAGGGGAACAAAGCGCCCAAGTTCTGTGCACAGTGCGGTGACCCCTTCGACGAAAACGACGTTGAATAATTATGGCAGAGCTTAATAAATACAAGTGTCCCGCCTGCTCGGCATCTCTTGAATTTGACGCCTCCTCGCAGAATATCAAGTGTCCCTACTGCGACACCGAGCTTGACATTTCCGTCTTTCAGACCGAGGAGAGTCACGATGAGATGAACTGGAACGAGGCGTCGGGTGCAAAATGGGAGGACGGCGACGGTGACGGAGTATCCGCCTACGTTTGTCAATCCTGCGGTGGTGAGATAATCTCCGACGGCAATACCGCCGCTACCAAATGTCCCTTCTGCGACAGCCCCATCGTTATGACGGGAAGGCTTTCGGGAGACCTCAAGCCCGACCTCGTTATTCCCTTCAAGCTCGACAAGAAGGCAGCAAAGGCGGCTCTTCTCAGACACGTTTCGGGCAAGAAGCTCGTTCCGAAGGTATTCCGTGACGAAAACAGAATCGACGAAATACGCGGTATTTACGTTCCCTT
>JAFYTG010000054.1 GCA_017558945.1 Clostridia bacterium | reverse complement strand
GCTACGCCGTTGATTTGTTTACATTCAATTAACCCTAAACTGTTATTTAGTCAGGTCTATATATAACTCCAAAAATGAATTGCCACTCAGGGCAATTCATTTTTTAAGCCACAAAAGTTTTTGCGGGTAAAGGGGGCTTTTTTCAAAAAGCCTCCTTTTACTGATAAAACAAAGAAAGCGGACTCGCAGGAGTCCGCTTTCGACCATTCATCTGTCCTCGCGGAAGTAAGAAAGACCGAGACTCTGAGGAGGCTGGTTTTCACGCTTCTTGCGAAGGCTTGTAATAATAAGAACAACTATCGTTACAAGATACGGAATCATCTTATAAAGGTTCTGCAGATGGGTAATCTTCTGTACGTTGAAGAGATCTGCAAGGAATATGGAAACCGCCTGAGGCATATAGAGGTAAATCCAATAGCACATACCGAAGACGAATGCGCCCCAGATAGCGTTGACGGGCTTCCACTTTGTGAAGATAACGAGTGCAACCGCAAGCCAACCGAGAGACTCGATACTGCCGTCGTTTGCCCAGGTGCCCTTGATGTAATCCATAACGAAGTAAAGACCGCCAAGACCTGAAATAGCCGCACCGATGCAGGTTGCAAGGTACTTATACTTGGTAACGTCGATACCTGCGGCATCCGCAGTTGCAGGATTCTCACCTACCGCGCGGAGATTAAGACCGCGACGAGTCTTGTTGAGATAGATGTGAGCAACAACGGCAATGAGTATTGCAATATAAGCAAAAAAGCCGTAATTGAAAAGAAGCTCGCTCACCTTTCCGAAGGCGGTGGAAATCCACGGAATAGATGTACGGAAGGCAGAGCTTGTGGTGGAAACGGAAATCTGTCCGACACCGCCCGCAAGCTTATTGAGTGAGCCACCGAAGAAGTTGGCAACGCCCGAGCCGAAGATCGTAAGAGTAAGACCCGTAACGTTCTGATTAGCACGGAGGGTTACAGTCAAGAAGCTGTAAATAAGACCGCCGAGAGCCGCACCGATGAGAGCGGCAACGATAGCGATTACAACGCCTATCCATCCGTTAAAGTCGAAGAATACACGGTAGGAGGCTTCGGCTCCCTTAACGGTGATAGCCGAGGTAACGGGCTGAGTCAAAAACTTGAGAAGCGCCGTGTCGGGTACCCATTCCTGAGCGCGATTACCTGCCTCAACGAAAACCGCCGCCGCTTCCGCTATCATTTCACGAACGCGAAGCTGTGTAAGAAAGACCGCGGAAAGAGAGGAAATACCGCCGAGGTACATAATACCGGGAACACCGAGGTTGAGGTTACCTGATTTTTCAGTGAGGGTCTCACCGACGCATCCGAGCATAATAACCACGCCGAAAACGAATGCACCCGTGAACCAAGCAATAAACGATGCAAGTGTCATGCTTTTCCCTCCTTATGTGAATGTCTGAAAATAAGCTTGTAATTGATAAAGAATTCACTTCCGAGAATGAAGAAGAGAATGATACCCGTAACCATTTCGGAGGCGTACTCGTTGAGACCGAAGTCGGTAGCAATCTGTACGGCACCCTTATCGAGAAATACGAGAAGGAGTGAAATCAAAATCATCGTAAAGGTGTTGAATTTTGCAAGCCACGCAACGATAATTGCGGTAAAGCCTCGACCTCCTGCGGTGTTGACCGAGATGGTATGAGAAACGCCCGCAACCTCGATAAAGCCTGCGATACCGCAGATAGCACCCGAGATGAGCATTGTGCGGAGGATGACCTTCTTAACGCTGATACCTGCGTATCTTGCGGTATTCTCGGATTCACCGACAACGGCTATCTCATAGCCCTGCTTGGTCTTTTTGAGGTAGATGAACATTATAACGGTGAGTGCTAAAACAATAATAACGTTCAAGAGATATTGCTTTTCTGCGACGGGAGGAAACCAACCTGCACGGGTTACCTGATTGATAACGCCGACCGAGTGAGAGCCTTTTTTATCCCATATATCAACCATAAACGAGGTAAACTGAATCGCAACGTAGTTCATCATAAGAGTGAAAAGCGTTTCGTTGGTGTTCCACTTTGCCTTGAAGATGGCGGGAATGAGTCCCCATATAGCACCTGCAACGGCAGAGATAAGAGCCATAACCACAAGTAAAAGACCCGTGGGAAGCTTATCACCGATAGAAATCATACAAGCGGCAGAAACTATACCGCCGACAAGTATCTGACCCTCTGCGCCGATGTTCCAGAACTTCATCTTGAAGGCAGGCGCAAGACCTACCGCAATACAAAGAAGAAGCATCATATCACGGATGGTGTTCCAGGTACGAAGTTCAAGCCCGAAGGCTCCGTTATACATTGAAGTAAATACTTTTATAGGGTCAAGCTTTGTGATAAGGTTGATTATCACGGCGCTGAACAAGAGTGACAAAATAATTGCAGCCACTCTGATGAGAACTGATTTCCAAAGCGGAATTGAAGAGCGTTTTACGAGACGCACAAGCGGTTCTCTGTTAGGTGCAGCCATTATTTATTACCTCCCTTTCCCGTCATAAGCAGACCTACCTCTTCCTTGGTGGTCTGTCTTGCATCAACGATGCCTGCGACCTCGCCCTGCGCAAGCACCAAAATTCGGTCACAGAGAGCAAGAAGCACGTCAAGGTCCTCGCCGACGTAAATTACGGCAACGCCCTTTTCCTTCTGCTCGTTCAAAAGATGATATATCGTGTAAGAGGTGTTGATGTCAAGACCTCTTACCGCATATGCGGTCATAAGCACCTTGGGAGCGGCGGCAATCTCTCGTCCGACAAGCACCTTCTGTACGTTACCGCCCGAAAGCTTACGTACGGGAGTGGAAAGACCGGGAGTTACAACTCCGAGCTCCTTGCGGATTCTTTCAGCAAGCTCGTGAGGCTCCTTGGTGTGAGTAAAGATGGAATTACCTGTGCTGTAATCCTTGAGCATCATATTCTCGGTCATACCCATTGAGCCGACAAGACCCATACCGAGTCTGTCCTCGGGTACGAAGGAGAGAGAAACGCCGAGACGTCTGATACGCTTGGGAGAAAGACCGAGAAGGGATACGGGGATTTCATCCTCGGGGTTTATAAATTCGATTTTAGTTCCCGCCTCACAGGTCTGAAGTCCTGCAATTGCCTCGAGAAGCTCCTTCTGTCCACAGCCCGAAATACCCGCAATACCAAGTATTTCACCGCCGTAAGCATCAAAGGATACGTCCTTAAGAACGGGAAGTCCCTCGGAGTTCTTGCAGTTAAGACCCGAGACGCTGATACGCTTCTGCGGATTCACGGGAAGGGGTCTGTCAATGTTAAGCTCTACCTTCTTGCCTACCATCATTTCGGTAAGGGAAAGCTCGGTAGCCTCAGACGTATTTACCGTGCCGATGTATTCACCCTTGCGGAGAATTGCAACGCGGTCGGAAACCGAGAGCACCTCGTGAAGCTTGTGAGTGATGATAACAACGGCTTTGCCGTGCTTCTTCATATTACGGATAACCGAGAAGAGCTTTTCGGTCTCCTGAGGAGTAAGTACCGCGGTAGGCTCGTCAAGAATGAGAATATCCGCGCCGCGATAAAGCACCTTAACTATTTCCAAGGTCTGTTTTTCGGAAACAGACATATTATATACTTTTTGATATGGGTCAACGTGAAAGCCGTATTTATCACAGATTTCACCTATTTTAGCGGCAACCTTTTTGAGATCGAAGCGTGATTTTTCCTCAAGACCCAATACTACGTTTTCAGCCGCGGTGAAAACGTCAACCCGCTTGAAGTGCTGGTGAATCATACCGATGCCAAGATCGAAGGCATCCTTAGGTGAACGAATGGTGACCTTCTCACCGTTTACAAAAATTTCACCCTCGTCGGGAAAATAGATACCCGAAAGGATGTTCATAAGCGTTGTCTTTCCACTTCCGTTTTCTCCGAGAAGCGAAAGAATCTCGCCGTGTCTTATATCAAGATTTACGTTGTTGTTGGCAACGATGCTACCAAAAACCTTTTTAACGTTTTTTAACGTACATGCCGATTGCTGCATAAATTCCTCCGTTATTAAAGGAGCAAAGGGAAGCAATTTTGCTTCCCTTTGTCTCAAAATCCTTTGGGATTAGTTGGTCTCGGTGATACCGTCTATTCTGAGCTGGAAGGAAGGTGCGCTCTGGAAATAAGACTCGTGATAGTAACCGTCGATAATAGCCTCGTCTGCATCGGGTGCAAAGTCGCCATTAGTATCGGTAGCGAATGCAGAGGTAACTGCCTCGCCGCCAACGGTAAACTTGGTGGTGTCAAATACGTGGAGAGTGCCATCCTTGATAGCTGCTATAACAGCCTCAACCTTTTCTGCGGTGCCTTCAGCTACGTTAGGACCGAGGTCGGTGATACGAACAGCGTCATCCTCATAGCCTGCTGCCCAGTTGGTAGCGATTCTCTCGCCCTTAAGAGCTGCGCCGAGTGCGTAGTCGTAGTAACGGCTCCAGTTGTTAGAAGCGGAGGTAAGAGCTGCATCGGGAGCAACCTCGAGCATGGAGATGTTGTAACCAACGGAGAATACGGTCTTGCCGTTGTCATAAGCTGCCTGAACTGCTGCAGGAGCACCGGTGGAGTCAGCGTGCTGACCGATGATGATACAGCCGTCAGCCATAAGAGCCTCAGCGGTAGTACCCTCAGCGGTGATGTCAAACCAGGAGTTGGTATAGGTAACGTCCATTACAACGTTGGGAACGATAGACTGAATACCGAGGAAGAATGCGGTGTAACCGGAAACAACCTCTGCGTAGGGGTATGCACCAACGTAACCGATCTTGTAGTTGCCGTTCTCGTCAATGCTCTCTGCGGGGATCTTGTCCTCTGCAGCAAGCTCAGCGAGCTTCATACCTGCAACAACACCGGAAACGTAACGGGACTCAAATACCTTGGTAAATGCGTTGGAGAAGTTTGCAAGACCGGAAGCCTTTGCGGTGTCACCTGTCATAGAAACGAAGTTGATGTCAGGATACTCACCTGCTGCGGTCTGCATAAACGTCTGATGACCGTAGGAATTGGAGAAGATGTAGGTACAGCCGTTTGCGATGAGGTCAACTGCTGCGTCGTAGCAGGTCTGGTCCTCGGGAACGGTGTACTTCCAGATGATGTTCTCAGCGGGAATGCCGAGGTTTGCAGCGGCGGTCTTGATACCGTCGATGTGTGCGTAGGTATAACCCTCGTTTTCGTCACCGATGAGGATAACACCAACCTTAAGTGCGGGAGCTTCGGGCTCGTCGGGAGTCTCGGTGCCTTCGTTGTTCTCTACAACGTCACCGTTTTCCTCGGGAGCGTCCTCAGTACATGCAGCAAAAAGAACGCCGCAGGTAAGAAGCATTGCACATGCGAGAAGAAGTGCTAAAATCTTTTTCATTTTGTCCTCCTATGCCCTTTTGGGCAAATTTTGTTTTTTTCCGAGCTTTGTGCTCAGATTTATACATACTGTATTTTAACGGATTCGACACAAATTGTCAAGACCTTATTCAATCTTTTTACCTATATTGACAAAATCTTCATTAAATAATATAATAATTCAAAAATAAAAATGAAAGTGAATTGCTATGACAACCATAATCATTCTGCGTCACGGTGAAAGTGAAGCAAATCTCAATAAATGCCTTGCAGGGCAGCTCAACGTCCCTCTGACAGACCTCGGTCGACGTCAGGCTGAAATTGCCGCCGAGTTTTTAAAGGAGCGTCATTTCGACATCATTTACTCAAGTCCTCTCTCCCGCGCATACGAGACCGCTCTTCCGATTGCCCGTGAGCACGGAATGGAGATTATAACCGACCACGACCTTTGCGAGACCAGCTTCGGAGAGTGGGAGGGCAAGAGCATTGACAGTATGCGTGAGAATTACACGAAATGGAGAAACGACTACGATTGCCGTCCGCCGCAGGGAGAATCCACCCGTGAGGTGCGCGACCGCTTCGGAAAAGCACTCGACCGCATAGCCGCTGAAAACGAGGGCAAGACCGTGCTTGTCGCAAGTCACGGCGGATGCATAAGGCTTCTCCCCTCTTACTATGAAAACGACCTTGACCTAATCGGCAAAACTCCAATTGCCTCCAACGTATCCATAACCACCGTCGTTTACGATAACGGTGTCGGTCGGGTTGAGGTATATGCCGACGACGGATACCTCGGAGAGCTCAAGACTTATTTTGACAACGGCAATTAATTCTTCTGCTTCTTATATTCGGCGGGAGATATCCCCATATACTTTTTAAAAAGACGGCTGAAGTAAAAGGGGTCGTGATAGCCAACCTGAATCGCCGTCTCCTTAACGGTCATATCCTCCTGAAGCATAAGCGTGCAGGCACGGTTCATCCTTAACACGATTATGTACTCGGAGGGAGAATACCCGGTCTTTTCCTTGAACAACGTATAATATCTGCTACCCGACAAATGCTCAAGCTCCGCCAATTCAGGAACGCTTATATCCTTGTTGAAATTTTCGTGGATATAGTCGATACTGCGGCGGAGCTTTTTCGTCGCAACGCCATCCTCCCGTTCAAGCCTATCTGAAAGGCGGGAAATAATATCAACAAGCTTTGCCGAGGCTCTCACGGAAAAGAGTCTGTCCTGCTCGGAAAACTCCGAGAGCAAAGACATCCATATATTACACACCTCGGGAATAACACCAACGTTGTACACCCTTTGATTTTCGATACCGCATCTGTCGAGAAGCTCCTGAACGGAGTGCCCCGTGAAATGCGCAAAGTAATAGGATACCCCCTCGTCAAGCGTTTCATAAAAATACTCACTCTCGGGATAAAAGCATACGAAGTGTCCCGGAAGCATAATTTGAGGCTCACGGCTCGAGAGCACCCTGAGTCCTCCCTTTGCAACGTACAGAATATAACAATCGTGACGGTGAGTAGGAGTAATTTTGGTATTTTTTGCATTCCAGTTGAGATAGCCTGCGCAATTCGGAACGAGAAAGCAGGTGGAATCGGAAACGTTAGCCGCTCCCGTTGAACGAACGTTGCGATAATACATCACCGTTTTCATAAAACACCTCAAAGCAAAGGATTTGTCCATTAAAACAGAATATTTAACTATGGACTTTCAACAGTGTTTATTATACACTAAAAGCGAAAAGTGTCAATATATATTACTCTTTTCAAAAAAATTAGTCTAATGAAAAATCCATTTCAAAAGGAGATTTTAGAATGAAGATAGCAACAGGTGCGGCAGGTCTTGTTCCCGGCGGTACGTTTGAGGAGCAATTCGCAAAGGCATCCGAGGTAGGCTACGATTGCGTTGAGCTTTGGCTTTGGGCAAACGGTGACACAAACGGCACTCTCACCCTTGAATCAACCGAGGAGGATTATGCAAAAATACGCTCGCTTATCAAAAAATACGGCGTAGGCGTTGAAAGCATTGCATCGGGAGCTTATTGGTCGGTAGGTGCCTTCGGCTCAAGCGACCCCGCAAAATCCGCCGAGGCTGTAAAAATACTCAGAAAACAGCTTGAAGCGGCTAAGGCTATCGGCGCGGATTCAATTCTCGTAGTAACCAACCTTGACCCCGACACAGAATATATGGAAAGCGTTGAGCTTACGATTAAGCTTTTCCGAGATATGCGTGAGGAGATTGAGGAAACGGGCGTGGGAATCGGTCTTGAAAACGTATGGAACCGCTTCTTTATGTCCCCGCTCGACGTTATTTACGTGCTTGAAAAAATCGACAATCCTCTCGTCGGTCTTTACTTCGACATAGGAAATATGGTTGCCTTCTCCGAGCCTGAATACTGGATAACCACTCTCGGAAAGTACATCAAGAAGGTTCACATCAAGGACTTCAAGAGAAATAAAGGCTACAACAGCGGAGGTACCTTCTGCGGACTTTTTGACGGTGACGTAGACTTTAAAAAATGTATGCCCCTTCTCAAGAGGGCGGGCTACGACGGAGTTATTACGGCGGAGGTAGGCAAGACCGATCCGGATATAACTCACGAGGAGCACGTTGAAAAACTTTGCAGGGATATGAGAAAAATTGCAAATATGGCAAAATAAGTATAGACTTTTTTGATTTTCCGTTGTATTATATAAGTAAGATATTTCAAAGGAGATAAAACTATGAAAAGATCAATTAACGCATGGGCATTCCCTGACAGCTGGGATTTTGAAAAGGTTTTCAAAACGGCATCCGAGCTTGGCTTTGAGTGTATCGAGCTTAACCTCGATTGCAATCCTGAGGCACTTCACAGCTTCGGCTACGAATCCGACGAGACTGTATACGCAAAGGTTCGTGAGCTTATCAAGAAATATAACGTAGGTGTTGAGAGCGTTTCCACGGGTCAGTACTGGTCCACGGGGGCCTTCGGCTCAAACGACCCCGCAAAGTCCGCAGAGGCTCTCAAGGTTATGAGAAAGCAGATTGAGGTTGCACGCGGAATCGGTGCGGACACAATCCTTATCGTAACAAGCCTTGACGCAGACACGGGCTACAAGAAGAGCTTTGAAAATACGATTGCTCTCTTCAAGAGCCTTGAGTCCGAAATCAAGGAGGGCGGTATCAACATCGGTCTTGAGAACGTATGGAATCAGTTCTTCCTCTCCCCTCACGATGCTCTCTACGTGCTTGACGCTATCAACAATCCTCTCGTCGGCATCTACTTCGACGCAGGCAATATGCTTGAGTTCGGTAAGCCTGAGTGGTGGATTGAGACCATCGGCAAGTACATCAAGAAGGTTCACATCAAGGACTTCAAGAAGGGCTCTACCTATCACCTCGGCGGTGAGTGGTGCGCACTCTTTAAGGGCGACGCTGACTTCGAGTCTCTCATTCCCGCACTCAAGGCGGCAGGCTACGACGGACCTATTTCCGCAGAGCTTTTCAACGACGGCAGTCAGACCCCCGAGGAATTTCTCGGTGAGATTGCCGACGCAATGAAGAAAATCGTCAAATAACTCTTGAAAAATATTTTCTTTTGGTGTATCATAGCATTTGTGCTATGATACACTTTTTTTGCGAGGTAATATGAATAAGACCGTTCAATTCATCAAAACGAATGCGGTGGCGCTTATAGCCTTTACGGCGGCGCTTGTGACCGCCTTTATAATCCCTCCCGACCGTGAATGGCTCGGGTATTTTGATTTCAAAACTCTGTCCTGTCTTTTCTCGGTGCTTGCGGTAGTATGCGCTCTCAAGAACATTCACTTTTTTGCAATACTTGCCGAAAACACCGTAAGAATCACGGGCAATCTCAAGACGGCGGTGTTGACCCTCTGTCTCATAACGCTTTTCGGCTCAATGCTCATTGCCAACGATATGGCGCTTCTCACGTTTTTACCGCTCGGCTATTTCGTGCTTGAAAGCACGGGACAGCAACGCTTTATGGCGCACGTGTTCATTTTACAGAACATTGCGGCAAATCTCGGAGGAATGCTCACGCCCTTCGGCAATCCGCAAAACCTCTATCTGTACACCCGTTTTTCAATTCCGACGGGTGAGTTTATGGGGGTTATGCTCCGCCCTTTCATAATTTCAATCGTTATGATAGTTGCTTGCTGTCTTATCATTATTCCTTCTCGCTCGCTCACCATTACCTCCCGTCATCACAAATTCAATCCTCACCGTGCCGCACTTCTCGGAGTACTCTTTTTCCTTGCGGTATTCTCGGTTTTCCGTGTGATACATTGGGGTATCGTTACGGTAATCGTTGCCGTGTCTATTTTCATCATCGACCGCAAGGCTCTGCGAGAGGTGGATTGGGGACTGCTTTTCACCTTCGTCTGCTTCTTTATCTTTTCGGGAAACCTTGCAAGGCTTGATGCGGTGAGAGGATTTTTCGAGGCAATTTTAGACCGCTCGACGCTTCTCGTCAGCGTGCTTTCCTGTCAGCTTATAAGCAACGTGCCGAGCGCTATTCTTCTGTCAGGCTTTACGGAAAACTGGCAAGACCTTCTCGTCGGTGTAAACGTCGGAGGTCTCGGCACTCTCATCTCCTCTCTTGCAAGTCTTATCACCTTTCGCGAATACACCTCTCACAACAAGGGCAAGGCTCTTTACTATCTCGGACTTTTCTCGCTTTATAACTTCTCAATGCTCTTAATTCTTGTACTTTTTGAAATCTTTTTGTAAACAAACCGTTATCTTAAAATACGCTTAACATTTTTCGGATATCATTGCCTTATCAAAGCTTTTACGAGGTAAAAAATGGACAAGTTAAAATTCAAGCTTGCAATGTTTATGCAAGGACGCTACGGTCAGGACGACTTGTACAAGGGCTGTCTTATACTATATCTCATCCTGCTCGTGCTCAATATTTTTCTCCACTCAAGGATTATTTCCGCACTTCTCACACTCCTTGTCATCTGGACTCTTTTCAGATTCTTCTCGAAAAACATTTCCGCCCGTCAGCGTGAGAATGCAAAATATCTGATTTTAAAGAGTAAGGTCAAGAGCAAGTACGACTTTTTGAAAAAGCGCTTCTCCGATAAGGAGCACGTTTACCGCACCTGTCCCGAGTGCCACGCAACTCTCCGCTTTCCGAGAAAAAAGGGCGTGCACGATGCAGTTTGTCCGAAATGTCATAAGGCTCTGAAGGTAAAAGTCAGATAGTGATACTTAAGGTTGAAAACGGTCTTTTTTAAGACCGTTTTTTAATTTTCCGTAAAAACCTTTGTGACTTGATTTTTAGGGTTATTATGTCGCTATGCGACACGATATGTGCTAACGCACGCGATATGTCACAAGTGACTCGATATGCCTCACGGCTCGATATGTTGCCTCACGGCAACGTTATGGTTGAAAGCTTCGCTTTCTCCATTTTATTTGATTTTTATCTAATTAATTTTCGAAAACCGTGTGCGGTTTTCTTCCTTAACGTTTCCCGAATGGGAAACATATCGAGTTGCGGAGCAACATATAGAATATTTACCCGGAGTAAGCCGAGTAAATATATATCGCAAAGTCCGAAGGAATTTATATCGCCTTATAATATCTATTCTATTCTTTCTTTGATTTAAGTCTTTATATAGACTTAATCTTTGTTAATCAAAGAAAGATATTATTTAAATTTAATTTTATTTAATTTTATTTATTTTTATTATTTAATTTTTATAATATCTATTTTATTCTTTCTTTGATTTAAGTCTTTATATAGGCTT
>JAFYTG010000053.1 GCA_017558945.1 Clostridia bacterium | reverse complement strand
TGGATGATACGGTATTCTACGACACATTTTGAGAGATATAGCACTTTTTCAAAGCAAGAAAGGCAAATGCGAGGCTTCGCATTTGCCTTATTTTTTACTTTTTTATAAACCAAGGAAGTCTGTCAACCGGTGCGTCAACAAGGGTTACACAAGGGCCTGTAAACGTCTCGTTTGTATTCTGCTCAATCCATATTCCGTCGGGAATATATACCTGCTTTTCCCTCTCCCCTTTAGTTACAACGGGAGCAACGAGTATTTCATCACCAAGCATAAACTGAGTGTTGATTTTCTCATAACCATGATTCGGATACATATACTCCATGCTTCGTATCATAGGCTCACCCGTTTTCTCGGTATTGGTGAGTATTTTTTCAATCTCGGGATACATCGCTTCGTGAAGCTCTGCCATATTTTTGCATATTTTTTGAGCATTCTCCGAAAGGTGACGCCAAGGGAGTGAGGAAAATTGCATCATCGGGAAAAGCGCTGAGCATTCTGCCATTCTGACAAAAAGCTCCTCGTCGAAATTTCCGCTCAAGAACGCCGTCCAGGAGCCACTTCCAACCATATCGGGACAAACGAAGGGAGAGCCTATAAGACCGATAAAGCATCCGTGAGGGATGAGACAGTTAAGACCGTTTTTATCCCAGCTGTGAAGCTTATCGAAAAGTCTTTGGATAATCGGCTTACCGCATTGCTTCCAAGAGTCCTTGACCTCATGGAATTTGTAGGATGAAGCAAATTCCATCCATGCATTATTAAGCTCGGAGCAGGTATAATCTCCAAGAAAATCAGTACCGCGAAGGAAAGATTGAGGCTTGTAGGAGCCACCGTCAAATTTAAAACCGTCAAAGCCGTAATCATCCATTAAGTGAGCAAGCTGTTTTGCCATATGCTCGCGGTCTGCCTCTGACGTAAAGTTATAGATTGCACTAAATCCGCTCCACCATTTCTGGATGGCAACGTCGCCGTCCTTGTGACGTACCATATGCTTATGCTTAAGCAAATGCTTATCCGCCTGACCTTCAACTGCATAATTGATATACAAATCCAAGAAGGTCTTTCCTTCGGGATTAATAAACGGGCTTACCCATATCATTACGATAAAGCCAAGCTCGTGAAGGCGGTCTGCAAGCTTCTTGGGGTCATAAAGCATTTGAGGATCAGCCTCCCAAGTGCCCTGACGTTGTTGCCATCCACCGTCAATTATAAAAATACCGGGCTTATAGCCGTGCTCGATGACCTCTTCCGCATACTTTATTATCTCATCCTGCTTTTGCTCCTTGATAAGCTCCATCCAGGTGTTAAACTGCGGATGCTCGTAAAACTCACGGGGGGTGTATATTCCCTCCTTAAACGGAAAATGATTTTTCATAGCACCGATATAAGCCTCACGCAGAGTCTTACCGGCTTCAACCAGCAATATCTCATAATCAGATTCTGCAATAACGTGTCCCTTGTTAAATTCGATAACGAAGGACTCCTCGCACCATATATATCTTCCCTTGCTTGAAAGATAAAGCGGCGCAGCCTGAGTAATCTTATCTCTTTCAAGGTCAGTCTTAAAAACAGTCTCGCAATCATACGGCATTTTTTCCGCCTCCGAGATAAGACCTCCCCACCAATATTCATTTTCAAGAATGTCAAATTCAATTCTGTAATTCATTAAAATCACCTCTTATACAGAATAACATTTTTTAATTACGATTGGAATGGAAATAATAGTCAAGCTTTTAAAATATATGTCATTTTTTGCTATATAGATATTGTCAAAATCAAAATTACGATGTATAATTTCAGACAAGGGGGTTATGATATGAAAATATTTACGGACGCCGAGGATACGCGCTTCGTACCAAGCAATCGCACTGTATCTATTATATCCTGCGGATATCTTGCCATCTCCGAGAGAGATACGATGACGGTCAGAAAAAACGGACGTCGCGACTGGTCTCTCTTTTACTGTGAGGATGGTAAAATTTGCTTTGACGGAACGGATGTAAAAAAAGGTCAAGCATGGATTTATCCTCCAAATGTACCTCAAAAATACATAAAGCTTGCTCGTGATAACACAAAATATTATTATATACATTTCACAGGCTCGGAGCTTGACGCATTGGCAGACTCAACAGGGATAAAAAATGGTCTTACAGTTGTCGGAGAAGAGCTTTCCGGATTGTTTTCGGCAATATGCACGGAATTTAAAAAGAGAGACTCTCTGTCCCTTTTGAAATGCGAATACCTTATGCTCAAGCTTCTTTACAAAATAGCCTCCGCATCAGACTCAAGGGAGAAGCAGACCGCCTTGCAAAACGTTCTTGAAGCAATGGTGTTAAACTATGACAAGCCGTATAACGCAGAGCACTACGCTTCCATTTCATGCGTAAGCGTCGGCAGATTTAACCATATGTTCAAGGAGGCTTACGGCGTATCCCCGAAGGCTTATTTTATAAATCTTAAAATTGAGAATGCATGCAAGCTTCTTGAAAATACCGATATGAGCGTTGCAGAAATATCAAACGCCGTTGGCTATACCGACGTTTTCGGCTTCAGTAAAATTTTCAAATCGAGGACGGGATATTCACCGAGCGGTTACAAAAGATGCTACAAATAAAGGCTGTAAAAAACTCTTCTTGAGTTTTTTACAGCCCATTTTATCATCTTATATCGTCTACGGAATTGTAAATCAAATCAGGCTTCATATTGTCGGGAAGCTTCTCAACATCCTCCATCGTTCCCTCTCCCGAGAGAACAAAGATTGCGGTCATACCGTGATTTTTACCCGTTGCAATATCGGTGTAGAGTCTGTCACCGACAATGGCGCAATACTCACGGGAAATGCCAGTATAAGCCTCAATATACTCAACCGTTTCGAGATGAGGCTTTCCGAAATATCTCGGCTCCTTGCCCGTTGAAAGAGTCATAAGCGCACATATTGCACCGCTGTCGGGAATAAAGCCTTCTGCGGTGGGACAGTTGATATCCTCGTGAGTGGAAAGAAATTCCGCTCCCTCGCGGAGAAGGTTGCAGGCATGCTCAAGCTTTGCATAGGTAAGAGTTGTATCGAAGCTTGAAAGCACGATATCAGCGTACTCGCCCTCCTTTACGGGATGAAGTCCAGCCTTTTCAAAGCTCTCGTGAAGTGCTGGAGTACCTACAAGGTAAATACTCTTCCCTGCTCTGTTCTTTTTAAGAAAGTCGATGGTTACGTCACCCGAGGTAATAATATCCTCGCGGCAAGCCTCAAAGCCGAGGCGTGTAAGCTTTTCAACGTAGAGGTCGGGGTTTTTGGAGGCATTATTCGTGAAGAAATAAACCTTTGCGCCCATTGATCTTGCACGCTGAACAAACTCGGGAGCACCCTTGATAATATTATCACCGAGATAAACGGTGCCGTCCATATCCATTATAAATGCTTTTTTCTCATTAAGTATACTCATTACACATTAAACCTGAAGAGAGTTACGTCTCCATCCTTCATTATATATTCTTTGCCTTCACTTCGGATGAGTCCAAGCTCCTTGGCACTGTTCATCGAGCCACACTTCATAAGGTCCTCATAGGATACGATCTCCGCTCTGATAAAACCTTTTTCGATATCCGAGTGAATCTTACCTGCCGCCTGAGGTGCACGGGTTCCATTCTTGATGGTCCAGGCTCTTACCTCGGGCTGACCTGCAGTAAGGAAGCTTATAAGACCGAGAAGCGCGTAGCTTTCCTTGATAAGCTTGTCAAGACCCGATGCAGAAAGTCCAAGGTCCTCGAGGAACATCTGCTTCTCATCTGCATCAAGCTCGGCAATCTCCGCCTCAATATTTGCACAAATGGGAAGAACGCCCGAGTTTTCCGTCTTTGCAAAATCAACAACCGCCTTGTAATGCTCGTTCTTTTCCTCAAGGCAATCAATGTTTGCAATATCCTTTTCGGCAATGTTCGCCGCATATATAACGGGCTTTTCGGAAAGGAGAGGCATTTCTGCAAGGAACTTTTCCTCGTCCTCGGTTCTCTCAAAGCTTCTTGCCGAAAGTCCCTTGTCAAGATGCTCGTGAAGTCTGTTAAGGAAGTTAAGCTCAACCTGAAGAGTCTTGTCACCCTTCATAGCCTTTGTTGTGCGGTCGATTCTTCTATCGAGAATTTCAATATCCGAGAGGATAAGCTCGGTATTGATAGTCTCGATATCCGCAAGAGGATCGATTTTTGAGTTTACGTGGATAACGTCGTCGTTAACGAAGCAACGGACAACGTGAACGATTGCGTCAACCTCACGAATGTGTGAGAGGAACTTGTTTCCAAGTCCTTCGCCCTGACTCGCACCCTTTAC